>JAPYPO010000501.1 GCA_029937645.1 Candidatus Hydrogenedentota bacterium | reverse complement strand
TAGCGCCCAAACGGCTGATCTCAATGCCCATTTCAATTCGTTGTCCGCCAAAGCACGCTCATGCGACCCTATTGCTCAGCGAGACGGGCGGCGCTTCGTTGATGCAGACCCGATGCGCGCAATGCGAACGAGCACTTTATCTCCCACGCGTTGACTTACAGCAACGCCCAAGGAACGACTGGGGTCTGAATTCTGGTTGTCTTTTTCGACATGAAGTGAGCGACGGGATGTTACCAGTATGTCTCCAGGTTCGACAGGTCCGCTGACTTTGGCCCAGGCGAGTCCGCGCACCATAACAAATGTGCCCGTGTCATCGACCTTCGCTACCACGAATGGCAATTTCTCTCCTCGCTTGCTGACAGGCTTGACGCTCAATCGGGCGATTGTGTCCAGGGCAACAACATCGCCTTTAACCAGACCATCCGGTGCATTCATAAAGACCACGACACCGGCAGGATCGTCACCCTGAGGGACGGGTAGTCCTAAATTACAAGTTACAAAATGTGCATCTCCAAGCCACAGCCCGCCGCCGGCTACGTAGATACCGGGCATGGTGAATATACCGTCATCGCCATCGTTAGTCCCCCACGTCAGCACCGGTTCGGAACCCGAGTCTATGTGGTGCAAATCAGCGGAATCAGGAAAGCCCCCTCTTCTCCTGAAGTTATAGAAATTACCAAATCCGACTTCCGTGTTATGCGTTTCATATCTCCACCTGGCTCCCACCAGTTTTTCATCCTTGTCGAGTTTCTCGATCATCAAAGGCAAGTTTATCTCTCCACCGCTTGGCATCGTATTAAGAGATAATGCGGGTTGAGTTTTATCCGCGAGAATTGTACGTGGTTCGCGAGGATCGCAAATCGATACGTCGTCGTGGTCATACAGAAGAACTGCTGCAGGAGAAAGGATACGCAATCTGTATTTTCCGTTTGGAGCAGAGAAACCGTATCGTCCACCTGCGTCGGCAATGACGGGATTCGGAAGAGGTTTCTTGCCCTGCGAATTGGCGAATACATCAGCTTTTTCCATGGTGCCCGCACGCATAACAAAGACTTGCGCATTCGCAACCGCTGCTCCGGTCACAGGGTCGGCGACTCGCCCGTGATGCGTCTTCATTGCGTACCCATATCCAGGCAATATGAAGACGATTATGGATATCACTAAACAGACATTAACGATGCGTGCGAATTTCATTACTAAAGGACCTCCTATTTCAAGATTACAAAGACAAAACCAGCTCTCTTCGCACCTGACTTCTCAACAGCCCAGCCGATAATTCTATTTGTATCCATTTGGGTATTGTCCACTTCGGCACATCCCGATTGGGCAGATGTGACCAATGTGTCACCTGGTTTAACGACTTCTCCGGTTTTAAGCTGAACAAAGGCTTCACCTGCCGAGGCATAATAGGTAAAGCCGACGGCTCTAACCACGGGGTGAAGTTCTCCTTTGCTGGTTGCAAGTTTGAACTCTCCGCTAGCCAGGTCGACCACGCGCACCTCGCCGTATATTTGCGGTTCTGGTAAGAAGGGTCCGCCAAAGGTGGTGCTAAATGCGAAAGGAGACGTGATGCCCTGGTAGCGGGATCGAAAGTGCCGGGTGTTCTCATCAAGTCCTTCGCCTACCTTTAACAGAGAGCTGGCAGTATTCACGGGACCGCCCGGAGCATGGTTTAGAGCATTATTGAAAACAGGAGCAGTGCCGGCTGGCCCGGATGGTGCAACTGCATATTTAAGATACCCATCAGCCCAACCGCCGGCGGCAGTAGCCGTGGTCTTGAATAATATGCACACATCTTCGATATCGCGCGGTGCCCACGTCTCGTTTCCTGCCGCATCTTTTTGCAGGTCCGTATTGTATAGAAGCATGTAGCTGCGGGGTGGTGCGGGTTCACTGCCCGTGCCGACGTAATGCATGCGCCAGGGGCCTTTGTTCTCGATTTTCGGTCCATCCTCACGGCGCAGTACAATGGAACTGCTGGTTTCGACCTCGTCGGAATCAATATGCGTTAAGGTTAGTGCAACCTCTTCAGAAGTCGCAGTTAGCGTGTGAGGATCGCTTGGGTCAAAGACATGCACCTCGGGATCAATTATCCTTTTTATGCCCCCGGTTGCCTCCGCGGTTGCATAGCGACCATTATCCGCATAGAACCAGTACACACCATCGCTGGAAGTGGTAACAGGATTTGCAAGTGTGACAAGTCCTTCAGAATCGCTATAAAGGGTCGCTAACGCAGTGCCCGAGTAAACATAGACTTGTGCGCCCGAGTTTGGCGCTCCGGTATCGAGAAAGAGCTGCCCGATATGTTTCGCTTTGCCAAATGCGTTCCCTGTACACAGAAGGAGCACGATGGCGCTAAGAACAATCTTTGACGAAGGTGATTGACTGCTATTATGGTCTAACATCGAATATGTCTCCTTCTAAGGTATAATGGTAAGGCGTGAAGTGGTGCTCACTCTACCTATAACTGCACGGGGATCGACTCCCGCGGGAGCGGCAACTGCTTGCAGCGAGCCCGCTCCCTGGGTGACAAGTAAATCACCTATGCTTATAGCTCCTGCTGTGCTGGGAACCATTCTCCCCGAAACCATAACGAATACCCGGGAACCGTCCTTTTTATAAACCACCGCGGGATTCTCATCGGCAAACTTGCGCGGCTTTATCACGCCGAAAGGATCGGAAGGATCCAGTACGACCACATTCCCGACGTTTAGATTTCCTCCAGTGTTATTCTTTACTTCCATTGCAAGTCCTTCGTACCCACCGCTAAAAGCTTTGGCCGACATCTCTCCGTCCGCGGACACCCGGAACAGGGTTTCCATGACAGGCGATGTAAGAGTAGTAAAGGAGTCGTTTCCGTACTCGAGGGAATGATCCTCTCCGTTGATTCGGAACATGTACGATTGATTCTTGATGGTCCGTTGTTTCCATGTACTGGTTGTTTCATCCCAATCGGCGTTTAACGTCTGCACCCAACCCTGTTTACCCTTATTGACGATGATCCGGTATGGCGTTGGGGGATTATTGGCATCCGTGGACCTCGGCCGGCCAAGTGACAATACGTTGTTCCCTCCACTCGTTTTCTCCCCTCTCTCGACGAGAGTAAGCGGAGGTGTTTTTGAAGACGATCGAATACGATGCGGAGCGTTGGGATTAACCAGAGTTACGTCGGTT
>JAPYPO010000500.1 GCA_029937645.1 Candidatus Hydrogenedentota bacterium | reverse complement strand
AATTTGAAACCTGCTCGCGATGGCCGCGAGCGGGTGCATATGGGAAATGTCGGCTTGAACTCGTCAGTATGTGTCTCTACAATGCTCAATAACGTGCCCGTGGTGGTCACGGGCGCCCATATGGGAAATGTCGGATCAAACCACTAGGAGACGCAACGGATGCGCACAGTACACAGATTCGTTCTTCTCGTTGGGCTGGCAAGCGTGTTCGCATCGGCATCGGTTGCGTTCGCGGTCGAAGTCGAGGCGAGGGCCGTCACGGGCATCGACGGGCATCGCGACCTCAACAAGAACGGCAAGATCGACCCCTACGAGAACGCGAATCTACCCATTGAGGATCGCGTAGAAGACCTGCTGTCCAGAATGACTCTGGACGAGAAGCTCGGGCAGGTATCGTACCCCAACAACACGCAAGATGACGACGGGTCAATCCCGCTTTCGACGAAGGCCGAGGTCGACCGTTGGGCAGGCTTTGTTTTCAATCAGGCCAAACCCTACCCCAGCGCCAAGTCCTGCGCGGAAGCCACCAACCTCATGCAGCGGTGGGCCGAGAGCACCAGGCTGGGGATCCCGATCATCATCGGCATGGACCCGCATCCGATGATCTATAGGGGCACCAGGATTGTTGGAGGCGTTCGCTCGATGGCCATGTCGGCCACCAACGACCTCGAACTCGTCAAGCGCGTATATGAAGTCTGGGCTAAAGAGATGCGGGCCGTCGGCATCCACATGACTCTCGGCCCTCAAACCGATCTTGCCACGGAGCCGAGGGGCGTGCGGAACCTGGACACGCCCGGAGAAAATGCGCTCTGGGCCAGCGAGATGAACCGGGCAATCGTCGAAGGTCTTCAGGGCCAAGAGATCGGCAAGAACTCCGCCTTAGCCTGCCCAAAGCACTTCCCGGGAGTAGGGTCGACGAGGGGCGGCCACGATCACCACGCAACGTTTCTCGGTGAGCCGCCATTCCCGGAGGGGTGCGTCGCCAAGACGCCGTTGACCTCGACACGCGAATCCATCAAATGGCATTTGAAGCCGTATGAAGGCGCGATCGCCGCAGGGACTTGGGCGGTAATGGCGCCGTATTATCCGGAGGCCTCCCCCGAATTCATCTTGGATCTGCCCAACCGCGTCGAAATCATGCTGGAAGGATGGCTTAGAAAGGACTTGGGGTTTCAAGGGGTCATCTGTACCGACTGGGGAAATGCAACGCCCTTTGCCGACGTCCAGGGCGGTTGCGATACCGCTAGAGTTTCAAGAGAATTCACGGCGTGGTTGAAAGACGGAAAGACTGACATCGAGAGAATCGACCGTTCCGTTCGGAAGATATTGACCACGAAATTCAAGCTGGGCCTGTTTGAGAATCCGTTCGTCGATCCGGACCTCGCGGAAGAAATCGTGGATTCGGAGGAACACCGGGCCATCGCCAAGGAGGCTGCGCACCGGGGGCAAGTGGTGCTGAAGAACGAAGGCAACCTCATCCCGCTTCCTGACGGAAAGAAGATTCTCTGGGCGGACGACTATTCCCCGGAACAAGCCGGACTGCTGGCGGAGGCGCACGACATCGCCGTGGTAAGTGTCACCGGATATGACGGCATATCGCATCGCAGGTACAAGGGCTGCGACTTGGAATTGTTCGTCGACGAAGCCTGCTCCGAAAGGCTCAGGACGATCCACAAAACGGGCACCCCCATCGTCGCCATCTACCATGTGCGCGGAAATCCATATCCCATCCCCTGGGTCGCTGAAAACGCTGCCGCTATTCTGTACGCCCCCGGCGCGTACTGGTACGGAGCGCCGGGTGACAAATTGGGAGGCGGTTGGCGAGAAATTCTCACCGGCGAATACGAGCCAGTCGGAAAGCTCCAATTCCAAATCCCGCGATCGATGGAGCAGGTGAAGGCCCAGCGCGAAGACCTGCCCTACGATCTCGGTTGCACGGAAGAAGAGATGAATCTGATTGCGAGCGCGATTGGCAAGGGAGAAGCCCCGCCAAGAAATATCGGCGATCCTCTATTCGCGTATGGCATCACAGGCTGGGGGGACGCTCCCAAGGACACGAAAATGCAGACTAGCAGGGCCGACAAGATTACGGAACGAACCCCATCCGTACCGCAATACTTCTCCTGGATCAACAATACCAACGAAGGTTCGACCGAAGAACACACCTTGACCAACCTCGACTTCTTCAAGTGGTTGTATGACGAATACGGCATGCGCCTGGGCATCTACGCCTTCGACGCCGGCAATATTGACGGCATCGACGGCCCCAGATCCTACGGGCGAATGGACTCGGAGAAATTCAAGCGGCAGTTCCCCAATGGCTGGAAGAATCTCGCAACGGACCCGAAATACGCGAAGGCCAAGGACGAACTGAAGAAGTGGCTACCGAAGATAAATGCAGACCCCTTCCCGCCGGGCCCGCCTGGGCCTTAACGCAAGATGAACTGACAGAAGAATGGAGAACGTGGTGAAGTTTCAGGCGGGAGGCCCGAAGCTATACAACAGCCCGAAACACGAATATCAATAGCCGCCTATGTGTCACTCGCCGGGAAAGGTTAGATCGAGGGACCCGCCAGGAAACGACCCCGGGGGGCTTCTCGGTTTCCTCACGCCGGACGGGACTCCCAATTCCAATGCGGCCTTCTTGTGCGAGCAACCGGCGCGGACGGGCCGACGCCGGGGCCAAACTCTCCCTGGGTGCCCTAGCTTCTATCAGGCAATTTCCCCGGCGATAGCGAGCCCGGCTTCCCTGTCTTTTTCCGCGTAGAGTTGCGTAATGCCAATGCCGCTATGCCCTAGCATGACTTGTGCGGCCTCGACTCCATAACGCTTTCGGATAGCGGTCGCGGCATTGTGCCTTTAATGCAGAATCGCAATGTGAGTTAGGACACCATAAAGTCCTGCCATCGCGATTCGAAGTCTGCGGGGCACCCGCTGTCCCCTACAAGCTATCGTCCTGACGCAGCAGCATGGCCGCCAGCGTAGTCCTATCATCCTGGCTCAGAAGCATCGGACTGGCGGCGAGTCTCTTCAGGGCTGCGGGTTTGAGACCGGCTCTATTTACGTGGGGCTCATTCGGTCACTCAAGCTGCCTTCTTGACCCCTTGTATTTGGATAATCTAATCTCAACCCGGATTTCCCATTTGGAAGAGTCATCTTGAGATCCGCCGGCATCGA
>JAPYPO010000499.1 GCA_029937645.1 Candidatus Hydrogenedentota bacterium | reverse complement strand
CTTCAATCTCATTGGCTCCGGTCGCCGACGGGTCCATATGGGTAATCTCGGTCTAGTGGATATCGGAGGCCCGAAGAGGGTATCGTTACCCAATTACCAGCATTAGAAGGGATACCCCATGAATTTCTTGCAGCAGCTTCTTGATATATTTTTCGAACAACTCGACGACCTCACGCAGCAGTTTTTTACAGACGTCCTGCTTCTCGTCGAGGTGTTTATGACTCAGCTATTCGACACCCTCCTGTAGGATCCACCGCAGCATTTTTAGGCCTCTCGGCCAGCCGTTGCGCGCACCCTGGATGAGGGGATTCTCGTTCCCACGCTGCACGCGAGTTCGATAGCCTCCTTTCTTGCTTAGATTCTTACCCAATCTGAGCCTCCCCTCTGTACCCTCGCCCGTCTCTTTTTCTTATCGCCGTACAAATTCATCGGTCGGCGGTGACATGTATAGTAAGACGTGTCTCCGGCGAACCCATACGATGAACCCTACGATGACAGATGAGAGCCTCCTTCGGGAATGGCGCGCAAATCGCGATGCGGATGCATTCGCGGAACTCGTGGCCCGTCACGGCGGCATGGTTTACGCGGCGTCGCTCCGCGTTCTTCGAGATCCCTCCCTGGCGGAAGACATCTCCCAAGAATGCTTCATGGAACTCATGAAGTCGCACACGCCTATCCGGAAATCGCTACCGGGATTTCTGCACATCATGGCGACACGCCGCGCCATAAACCACGCGCGATCAAGCAACCGCAGGAGAACCCGCGAGGAACGGTATACGGACCAAACCTCCAACGCATGCGACGCGGAATGGGACGACGTTAGCGCTTACATTGACGAAGCTATCGCCAAGCTGCCGGAACGGTTGCGGCAACCCATAATTCTTCGCTTCCTCGAAGGCCAAACCTACGAGCGTATCGCCGAACAGATCGGCGTCGCGCATCCCACGGTAAAACGGCGGATTGACAAAGGGATAGAAAGCGTTCGCCGCGACCTCGCGCGCAAGGGCGTTACCGTCGCCTCCACCGCGCTCGCCGTAATGCTCGCCGCTGCGCCGACTCACGCCCTGCCCAACGTAGCCGCCGCCAGTCTCGGGAAAGCAGCCCTCGCGGGACACGCCGCCGCAGGGGGCGTGGCGACATTGAAAACGACCGCTGTAGCAGGAGGAGTTATCGCCATGAAACAGTTCATCGCGGCCCTAGCCGCCATAGTAGCAATCATTTTCGCCGCGATATTCGTGGTATCAGAGGATGCACCTGAGCCGGTTCTCGAAGCGGTCGCGTCGCCGCCGCAGCCCGTGGCAGCGAGTCTTCCGGTTGAAGAGGAGATAAACAAGACTGAGATTGCGGCGACCGACGAGCCAGTCGGCATCTCGGCACCATCGCCAGATAACGAAATCTTTGTCAGCGGAGTCGTGTTTGACGACCAGCAGCGTCCTGCCGTAGAGGCTCAGGTCAAGGCGAGTTGGCACACGGGCAAGGCTTTAGTCTCGACGGATGAGAATGGCGCGTTTCGATTCGCGGTCTCAAACGTGAGTTCGCCTAGCTCCTTCAGGATTAGCGCTACGCTCAACGAACTCAAGGCCTTTCCAGAAAATTACGACCCGCTTCCCGATGGCCTCGATGATCTTGTCCTCACGATGGAGGCGATGGCGTCCGTGGAAGGGGCAGTTATATTCTCCACCGGAGAACCCATTCCCGGCGCGCGTGTCAGCATGCATAGCGACAAGCATTTGGGCAGAGCGACGCCCACCGAAACGGGCGCCTTTGTTGTCAGTGGGCTGCGTGCGGGCAAATACGAACTCTCCGCCGACTGTAATGGAACGCGCATCGAGTATCCCGGCGGCTTGGAACTGAAACCGGGCGAGCGGGTCACAGGAATTACGTTTACACTGGATGCGGGCTTGGCGTCGACCGGACTCGTCTCAAATCAAGACGGCACACCCCTTGAGGGCATCGTAGTCGGGGCCTTTTACCGCCTCAATGACGGTACCTGGGGTAGCCCCGAGGCGACCACGGACGAAAGCGGCCGCTATTTTATCCAGGGCCTTCCCGCTGGCGAAACGTACAGCGTCAACTTCAATATTCGGAACGACGGATATATCCGCACCAGCCAGCAGGTCACGATGCCCACCGCCGACGATATAGACTTTCTACTTACCGAACGACCGACAGTCAGCGGACGCGTGCTGGATGCGGTGACTGGAGAGCCGATCACTCGTTTTCGGATGAGCCAATGGATGGGTCAATTTAAGCCGGACGAGGAAGACTATCTCCAAGGCGTCGCCGGAGGAAATCTGAAAGAGCATCCCGGCGGAGAGTTCTCGATTCGCCCGGATGGCTACAATTACGTGACCGTTGCAGCGTCCGCGCCGGGTTACGCGGCGACTATGGCGCGGGTGGAAAATATCGCGCCTGGGGAATTGCGCGAGGATGTCGAAATCGCATTGGAACCCATCGCGCCGATTCATGGTGTTGTTGTAAATGAATCCGGCGAGCCGGTTACGCGGGCGGAAATATATGTTAACCAGGGCTTGGCGATAGTAAATAGAAATGGGAGGGGAACGGGCGAGACTACGCGGACGAACTCCGACGGAGAATTTACTATCGGAGAATACGCAGGGGCGAACTTGACCATTATCGCCTATCACGACGAATACGCCCCCCGCTTGATGAGAATGCCTATTGACGAAGCGCGGGGCGTTCCGATCCGCTTTGTCCTCGGCCAGGGGAGCCGCCTCGAAGGCGCCGTGACCCACGGCGGGGAGCCACTGGAAGACGGGCGCTCGAATGTAAATGTAAGCTTAAGCGACGGCTCTGGATTCATGATGGTCGATACGGGAGCGGACGGCGCGTACTCCCACCCCATGCTGCATCCAGGCGAGATCATGGTCATGGCCGTATTTAGCGAGGGGGGGATTCACCGCTACATCAACCGGCACGTCACGATTCTCGAAAACGAAGCCACGCGCGAGGATTTCGATTTTGACGATACCAACGATTCCACCCTGGAAGGCGTTGTGCTCGTCGACGGCGAACCTACTGGCGGGATCTACCTCAGCGCCATCGTGGCCCTCTCCAACGGAGACACGATCAATTTCAAAACCCAAACGAGGGAGGACGGCAGCTACCGGATACCCTGGCTGCCCGCGGCCACCTTCGAGTTCGGTCCCGAATCTATAC
>JAPYPO010000025.1 GCA_029937645.1 Candidatus Hydrogenedentota bacterium | reverse complement strand
TAATCGATGCCGGCGGATCTCAAGATGACTCTTCCAAATGGGAAATCCGGGTCAAAAGCAGTCCATCATGATCCCGGTCCAATACGGCATGAAAACTCTGTGTCCTCTGTGTCCTCTGTGGCGATCGCAGTTCAGCGTTTCCTGCCGGTCAGCCCGAAAAGGTGCGCCGCGACCTTTCGAATCTGAACCTCCTCGGAGCCTTCGGTGATGCGGTATCGGCGGTGGTGCCGGTAGATGTGCTCGAAGGGCAGATGACGTGTGTAGCCCATGCCCCCGTGCGTCTGCATGGCAAGGTCGGCCGTGTGGCATACGAGGCGGTTGGCGCGGTAGTTGGCCATGGCTACTTGGTCGGTGACTTCCATGTGGTGCCGTTGGTCGAGGTGCCATGCGGTTTTGTAGACCAGGTTGCGGATTAATTCATTTTCCGTGTGCGCCTCGGCGAGCGGGAATTGGATCGCCTGACGGGTCGATAGGGTCTTGCCCCAGGTGACGCGTTCGCTGGCGTACTTAACGGATTCGTTGATGCAATACTGCGTGGCGCCGACGCCGGAAGCGGCCTGGCGGATTCGGTTTTCGTGGAAGAAGTGCTGCGCACAGGCGAGGCCCTCGCCCTCGTTGTGGACGATGGCGCTCTCGGGCACGCGGACGTTGTTCAGCGTGACCTGCGCGTGATCGGTGGGCATGTTGAAAGTCCAATGGTAAAAGTCGATATTGAAACCCTCGGTGTTCGTAGGCACAAGGAAGGCCGTGATGCCGTGGCCCGATCCTGGATCGCCGGAAGTCCGCGCGAAGACGATGTCGTGAGTCGCGCTGTGCAGGCCGCTGTTGAAACGTTTCATGCCGTTAATGACCCATTCATCGCCCTGCCGGTACGCTTCCGTTTCGAGGTAGGTGGCGTCGCTGCCGTGGTTGGGTTCGGTGACGCCGAAGGCAATCTTGATCGCGCCGGTGAGCATGTCCTCGACCATCCCCTTTTGCGCATCGTTTCCGAGATCGCGGATCATGAGAACAACGGGAAAGTTTCCGACGATGGAGGATTCGTTCTGGAGGTCGTTGTGGAGTCCGAGCCCTTTGGCGGCAAGATGTTCTCGGATGATGGCCATCCCTAGGTTGGTGCCATCGGAGCCGCCGAGATCGTTGGGGAGGATGTACCGATAATGCCCCGCCATGTCGGCGATACGTTTCATCTCCGCGAGCAGCTCTTCCCATTCCTTCGTGGGGACGCCGCCGTTGTCCCAGTCGGTGCGGGCGTGCTCACGCCGGTAGTCGAAAAACTGGATGTTCTCTTCTTCGAGTGGCTTGATCTCGCGCTCGATGAACGCATCGAGGTCTTTCAGCTTCTGCCGGATCTCTGGGGGGATTGTGAAGTCCATGCCTACCTCCGTAATCGAGTAGGAGGGAGAGTCGCCTCCCCGTCCGCTCACACCACCGGGCATGCGGTTCCGTACCACAGCGGCTCGTGGTGTGCGTTGAAGTCGTTGCAGTTGATCGAGCACTGCCACGAGTCCAAGTGTATCAAAAGACTTCTTTGCAAAGGGCGCTATGCCGGGGGCGCACATAGCAAAAGGGCTCACGAGTAAGCTCGTGAGCCCTTTTGCTAAAACTATTGAGTAGACCCGGAAACGCGGGATTACACACCGAGAGAATCCGTGACGCCAAGTTCCTTGCAGATCGTGTGGAACCACTCGACGACCTCGGGATGGTAGGGAATGCCCTCCACGCTACGCTCTTGATACGCCTCGTGCTCGGGAAGGCCTGCATAATAGACCCGGTCATGGCCCGGCGCAGTCTTACTCTCGCGCAGTTTCTTCAACATGATATCCATGTCATCTTTGAAGATGTCAAGATCAACAAACGCTTCGATCTTGTAAGCGACAAAATGGTGGCAAATGCCTTCGCGCCTCAAAAATCCGGGGCCACCACCGCTGAGCATCCCGCTGAGGATGTCAATCATGACGGCGTGACTGTACGCTTTGTGTGAACCAATCTCGCGGGTTCCGCCGACGGGTAGCATGAGAAATTCATCCGGCACATCCCGTTCGTCCATGATGGGTGTGCCGTCCTGTTCGGCGATCCAGCCGGGGAGAACCTTCACACCATTGCGCCGCGCCAAGACGATCTTATTCATGGCGATGGAACTGGTGGACGCATCAAACACGAACGGCGCTTCATTACGCCCCGGGGCGGCGAGCGCAATCGGGTTCACGCCCACGATGCCTTCCGCGCCGTAGGTGGGCGCCATGTAGATACCGCCCTGAGTCATCGCCATGCCGATCATGTCGCGATCCAAGGCCAGCGCCGCATGGTAGGCCGCAGCTCCAAAGTGCCGTCCGTTGGTAACGGACACGGAACCCATGCCGTACTTCTCCGCCTTGTCCATCGCCATTTCCATGGCTTGCGGTCCGATGGTCAACCCCAGGCCTTCGTCGCTATCCAGGGTGGCGACGGCCGGGGCATCTCTCACGACCTTCATGACGGGGGCGAGATTAATGGTGCCGTTCCGAACCGCTGTGACATACGAGCGCATCATGTTGCTGACGCCGTGGGAATCTATGCCGCGGAGATCCGCATACATAAGACAGTCCGCGGAGCGCCTCGCATCCGGTTCCGGCGCGCCCAGATTGATGAATATGTCCATGACCGTTTTGTGCATGGCGTCGCCCTGGACCCGGACGGCGATATCATGCGACACATGAAATTTCTCAAACATAGCGTAGTCCTATCGTTTTGTCTTACTTGAATACAGAAAACTTGATGTCCTGAGCCGTAATGAACTCAAGAAGGGCAGGCGTGCCTTCTTCGGTCGCCTTAATCCCTCGTTTGATGGCGTTCTTGATTTCGGCTGGGTCTTCAACGCGCTCGCCGTAGCCACCAAAGGCCTTGGCCATGTTGGCGTAGTGTCCGGAAATATCCGTGCTGCCGTATTTTTCCTTGGAGACTGGCATGACGGGAATCTCCATGGCCATCTGAAAGTTATTCAGCTGAATGGACAAGATCGGGATTTTCTCGCGCACGGCGGTCTCGAAATCCATGCCCGTGAAGCCGATGGCCGCGTCGCCCCACACGTTGATGCAAAGCTTATCCGGGTGAGCCAATTTTGCGCCCATGGCCAAGCCCAATCCGTAGCCCAACTGCGTCGTCTTTCCCCAGCCGATATAGCTAAGCGGCTTGATGGCCTGCCAGAACGGCGACAGTTGATCCCGCGGGCTTCCCGCGTCGTGGGTGATGATCGTGTTTTCCACATCCACCGTTTCCAACAGGTCGTGGAGCACCCGGTTCGGGTCGATGGGGATCTCGTCGGAGGTACGTTTCGGCTTCCACTCTTCGAGCCAGGCTTCCCGGATGGATTCGATCTTCGGCGGCACTTCTTTGCTGCGAAGTTCCGCAGGTTTGTTCGCCTTGCCCTTCAATTCGTCGATAAGGGCCTGCAAGGTAAGTTTCGCATCGCCCACGAGGGGGTACTGCGTTGGGATGCCCCGGTTCAAGTCGTCGGCATCCATCGTCGAGTGAATGATGGTCGGAGGATTGTCGCCCTTGAGATAGAGGCCTTTGTCCGTAAAGTTGATTCCAAACGCCGTCAGCGAAAAACTGCAACCGACGCCGAAGATAACATCCGCGTCCGACAGGAAATCGTGGACCGCCTGGGGTAGGGCGCGGCCGCCGGAACCGAGGGAAAGCGGGTGATTCTCAGGGAACGAACTCTTCCCTTCCAAACTGGTGGTCACGGGAATGGAAAGAAGCTCGGCCAGTTCTTTCAGCTCCGGCCATGCCTCGGCATAGTGAATCCCTTGGCCGGCATAAATAACGGGGCGCTCGGCGGCAGCCAACACGCCGGCCACTTCCTTGACCGCATCGGGATCCGGCCCCGAGCGTGTGGTGAAGCTGGGCGTGTAATCGCTGAGATCGCCAGCCTCTTCGGAGAATACATCCATAGGAACTTCGACCAGAGCGGGGCCGGGGCGACCGTTGCGAATCCGGGCGAAGGCGCGTCGCATGATTTCAACGGTGGCGCTTCCCATGGTTATCGGTTCGCAGGTCTTGGTGACGTGCTTAAAGTTGAGCGACGCATTGAAGTTCTTGTCGACGTTCATGTGGCGCCGGTTATAGCCCATTGGAAGGCAGAGAATGGGGACGGATTCGCTGTATGCCTGCGCGATGCCGCCGAAGGCGTTTTCGATTCCGGGCCCGTGCTGGCAGATGAATACGCCGATTTTGTTGCCCGAGTGCATGCGGCTGTAGGCGTCAGCCATGTGGACAGCGGTACGCTCCTGGCGCACGGCAATCGTGCGGATATCCACTTCGGCGCAGCGTTCGTAAAGGAAATTAACGGGATATCCGACTACTACATCGACGCCTTCGAGCTTTAGAATATTTGCAATGGCCTGTCCAACGTTCATTTCTGCACTCCTTCTTCCGCCCTGCTTTGAGCCGTGCGAATTTGATTTCGAGACGATTTCATCGTGACGCTGAGAATCAAGAGAATAGAATCGGGTCGCCAGACCCGAATCCGCCGACTATAGCATTTCCCCAGACCGCTAAGCCAGATCTTGACGGGCAGATCCTGGTAAACGACGCGAGGACGGCGTAATCAGCCTACTGGGAGAGGCCGTTCGCGGCTCCCAAGCCGGATGACTGGGCAGCTGCGAAACGGGTGAATATGGCGAATTGTTCGGCGCTCCACCGTCCTTCCAAGCGACTTCCGGCTGCCGCAATCGCCTCACGCTGGGCGGTGAGCAGCGCTTCCACATCGGAGCCCATTCCGCCGGTGGTGAGGAGCATCTCTTCGACGAGGATGTCCAACGCCTCCGTCCTATTTTCCGCCGTCAGCCCGTCTGCCCCAACGGCAAGCTGGGCCGAGAAGGCCGCGCGGGCCACGCGCGCGGGCAGGGCGTCCTGATATCCGCTAAACACGGCGTACTCTGCCTCACTCAACAGCGCTGCGGCCGCCGCGCGAATGGTATCGCTGGGTTTCGCGCTGGAAGGGGCCCCCCCGGTGCCCGCCGCTACGGCCAGGGCGAGTTTCATCTCGGACGCAACGGCCATGGTCAAAGCTGCACGGAAGGTTTTTGCGCGTTCGGCGGGGAGGCCGAGTAACCCAAAGAGTTCGCCGTACTGCATGTTGACCGATAACTCAGCGCTCTGACGCAACGATTCTTCGCTTACGCCCCTGCCGAGAGCGTCTTCCAACACGCCTGGCCGGAAGTCGCGCAGGATCACGGCAGCCTCTGCCGGAAGCCCAGCTTCCCGTGAGGTCTTGGAAGGATCGACCGGATCGCGCGGCGCTTGGGCTTTTAGCGCGTCGCGCAGTCGAGCCGCCAACGCCTGAGTCTGTGCCTCCAATTTCCCAATATTCTGCTGCTGCCGCTCGTAGAAAAGAAGCCGTTCGCCATCGGCCATTTCCGCGTCTTCTATCGTTTCGAGCAAGGCTGCGTTTTTTACGTACAGTGTGACGGCAAGAATGAGAAAACCGGCGGCCAAACCATATCCAATAAAGGGGATCAGGCGGCGTGTTGTGGTGGGTTTAGCGGGGACCAACGGTCATGTCCTCCACGGGGTTTGGAGCATTCGTTGGTTGGCGCATGTGGGTCTCGGGCAGATCATGTGGGACTTGGACACGTAAAGCCGGCGCGGGCCAACGCGCGATTCTCGAAGGCGCTTAGGCTTCTTTCGCAGCCGCCATATCCGCTTCGGTGAGCAAGACACCGATATAGTTTTCGTTGTGCTTGTCCAGCCGGCTGTGGCGATGGCAGACGTTACACTCGAATGCATCGCCAAGTTCCGCGCCCTCTTCGATAGGAATGAAGGTACTGCAGAAGGGACAGGCGATGCTCTTTGCGTTTTCGTGGTAGGCCTGGAGGATGTGGCTGATTTTCCCGCCGCGGTAGGCTCGGATAAAGGCGTCGGCGCACTCAGGATCGAACTGACTGCCCTTATTCTTTTCAATTTCCGTGATGGCGATTTCCGGGTCCAGCCCCTTTCGATACGGACGATTACTCGTCATGGCGTCGAAGGTGTCGGCCACGGCCACGATCCGCCCCTGGATGGGAATGTCTTCACCCGACAGCTTCTCCGGGTATCCCCTGCCGTCGTAACGCTCGTGGTGGTACTTGCAGTAGGGAATCAGTGGCGCCAACCGCTTGCAGTCCTCCATGAGGTCCGCGCCCTTCGTCGGATGGACCTTCATGACCTCGTACTCTTCGTCCGTCAGCTTACCGGGCTTACAAAGTATGGCGTCGGGCACACCGATTTTCCCGATGTCATGGAGGACGCCGCCCATCTCCACTTCCTTTAGCTTTTCCTCGTCGTAGCCCAATTCATCCGCCAAGGCGACGGAGAAATTCGTGACCCGCCAGGTGTGGCCGACGGTATAGTGGTCGCGCAGTTCGATGGCATTCGCGAGCAAACGCAGCGTCGTCTGGAAATCCGTCTCCAGTTGGTCGACGTACTGGGCGTTTTTAATGGCGATCGAGGCCGGGCCGGACAACCCGACGATCAATTCCAAGTCGGAATGATCGAACGCGCCGGTCGAGCCCCGCGTGTCCACGTATAAGACACCAAGCTTCTCGCCCTGTTGCACAAGCGGCACGGCCATGGCGGAGGAGATGTTCGCCGTCATGATGCTCGCGCTCGCGTCGAAGCGATCATCGGAGGCGGCGTCCTGGATCAGAAGCGCCTCCTCGTTTTCGAAGGCCCTTTGGACGATGGTAGAACTCACGCGAATTTCAGCGTCACCCACGCCCGTCTTTTCAAAGCGAGCTTCCAATTCGCCGGTTTCTTCGTTCGCCATCATGATGACGCCGTTGTTGGCGGGCACCAACTTAAAAATCTGATCGAGTACGTGAGCGAACAGTTTTCCCAAATCATTTTCGCTGGAAATTACTTGGTTCGCTTCGTAGATCGCCGCAAGCCGCTTCTGGGTCGCCCGCAATTCGTCTGTATTCGCCGCTTGGGGCGCGGGAGAAAACATGGTTTGAAACACGTTCTCGGTTGACGACGCCTGGACCGTGCCCGTCGAGGTGTCGTCAAATTTCACGCGGGACCCGCTGCCCAAAGGAGTCGAATCCGCGGCGCTCCCCGGTTCGCCTTCGTACTTCAGTTCTACCGAGCCAACCCGGAACTCCTGCCCGTCGGTGAGACGGTATTCCAAGATGCGGCGGTTGTCCACGAAAGTCCCGTTGCCGCTCCCCAAATCTTTGAGGGTGGTTCCGGATTCGGTGGACTCTATAACCGCGTGTTTACGGGACACTTGCGCGTCGTCGAGCACAATTCCGTTGCCGGGATTTCTCCCGATACTCAGCGTGGGACTGATAAGAAACTCTTGGCCCTGCAAGGGACCTGTCAGCACCTTCACACATTCTTTTCCCATCCGTCGCTCCTCGATAAAATCGCTGGTCATGTTCAACGCCGCCGGATCGCCGGACGTCGGCTCTCAAAAACCACAGCTTCGCTCTCCCTTATAACACGCGAGGTCGGACTCTGCCAAGCCCGAACGGAAAAACGAAGGTTGAACGAATGGCCGCCGCCTTGCTAGACTGCCCGGACCGTTGGAGGCCCAAGTACCTCCGAGCGGAATTCTAGACACGGGCGGGCCCCTTCCGGGACGCCTTATATTCATGGTTTGGCGAAAGCGCCACCGCAAGATTTAGAGGAGTGTTCCCATGACTTTTGTTGTAACTGAACCCTGCATCAAGTGCAAGTATACCGACTGCGTCAGTGTTTGTCCCGTCGCCTGTTTCAAAGAGGGCGTGAACATGCTCGTCATTGACCCCGATGAGTGCATCGACTGTGGCGTCTGCGTCGACGAGTGCCCCGTTACGGCTATTTTCCCGGAAGAAGAAGTTCCGGAAAAATGGCAAGCCTACACCGAACTCAATGCGAGGCTCTCGCCGGGCTGGCCCCTGATCGAGCAGAGCAAGGACCCAGCCGCGGATGCGGATGATTTTAAGGATGTAGAAGATAAGCTGGGCATGCTCGACGAGTCGCCGGCGTAATAAGAAATCAAACCGCTGCCATCCTATGGGCGGTTGAACGCGGACTTCGCGTTCAACCGCCCATTTTTTGATCCCTGTAAACGTGTCACGATGCTAGACAGGTTGAAACGATGGTAGCGCCGGTGATTACCTTGACGACGGATTTCGGGGATGGCGATCCCTACGCCGCCGCCATGAAGGGGGTTATCCTTTCGCGATGTCCCGAGGCGCGAATCGTGGACTTGGGGCACGGAATTCAGCCGCGTGACATCATGGAAGGCGCCCTCTTTCTCGCGGGTGCCGTACCGTATTTCCCGCCCGGAACCATTCATGTGGCGGTGGTGGATCCCGGCGTAGGAACGGATCGCCTTCCCATTGTGGCAAAGGCGGCCGGGCAGATCGTTGTGTGCCCGGACAATGGCCTGCTCACCCTACTTACCCACCTCCACACCCTGGAAGAGGTCCGGGCGATAGAAAATCCTGCGTTCATGCTGGACGAAGTCAGCCCTACGTTTCACGGACGGGATATCTTCGCGCCCGCCGCCGCCACGATCGCTTCGGGAAAGAATGTAGAAGAGGCAGGCACCCTGCTGAACGCCATCGAATTGCTGGATGAACTACCGCGCCCCTGTCTTGAAGAAGAGGGGCACGTCGAAGGGGCGATCATACACGCCGACCGATTCGGCAACCTCATCACGAATATTCACCGGTCTATGCTGAACGAAAATGTGGCCATCACAACACGCGTCGGCGACACCCGCCTCTCCACGTTGCTCCGCACCTACGGCGACGCACCGCCCAACGAAGCGCTCGCGCTGATCGGCAGTTCGAACTTCCTCGAAATAGCGATAAACGGGGGCAGCGCACGGGATAGGCTCGGCCTTGATCGGGGCGATTCAGTTGACCTGCGCTGGTAGCGCTCTCCCGTCGGGCAAGGGATCGCATGTCGCACGAAGCACCCCTGAGAAAATCGTTCCGGCGTAGGCAGTAGGTACGGACTGTTACTTCGAGCGAATCGCCGTAACGATAATGCCCAGTATGCCCCCCACAGCCAGACCGGCGATCGCGCCGATCATAAAAGACATGCCCACCATCGGTCCGACGATGAGGCCGAGCACCACGCCTATGCCCATCCCGATTCCAACGTCGACCACTTGAAGTTTTCCACTGCTTCCGCCGCCTGCCGCCTTGCCGCCGAACAGCGCGCCGACCGCGGGCACTTCCTTGGCGATGGAATCCTTCATTTCCACGAGGGCTCCCGTCCGATTCTTTCTGCACTGCGCGTCTTGCGGGATGGTGCCGTTCTCGATGGATTTAACAATCTCTTCCACGCTGCTCGATTCAAGAATAACATCGCCAAAACCATCGACAAATTCCCACAGCGTCTTGACCCGATACCGTTGCCGGTACGACGTGATGAGATCGGCATAGTGGCGCTTGATCCCCGCGTCGTCCGCCTTCGCGTGAAGGCGTTCGAGAAAGCGCAGGCCGTGATCCGCTTCCCCGGTCGCGCCAAGGGCTTGCGCCAACGTCTCCAGGACCGCGTCGTCATTCGCGCCACCCGCTTCGTAGGCGCGCTTGACATGTTCGAGCGCCTTCGCCTCGTCGCGCAACTCTTGACCGCCGAAGAGGTAAACCCGCCCCATGAGGCGATGCGCTACAGAGCTGTTCTCGTGGGTTTGGATATACGCGTCGAGCTTCGCGTGTGCTTCTTTATGCTTACGCGAATTGACCAGTTGTTCGCACTCCGTAAGCTCAGAATCCAAGTCGGCCGTTTCCATGACGGCCTCGCCCGAAGAACCGGTGTCGACGATCATCGTCGCGCCGGCGGCGTCTTCGCTGCCCGTATTGGTTAGCTTCGACCCCACCACCACGTGCTGCGGCTCGACGTTGAGAACCAACGAATTTTTTTGGCCCTCACGAATGACGTTTACGGGAGTTTCCGCCGTGCCGATGCGCCGAATCGAAGCCAGCAGAGGAATGCCCGACGCGGACAACAGCGATACGGATTCGCCTGGCCGAAATGCGCCTTTTTCCATGTGGCCCGTAACGCTCGTTTCTTCGCCCGACAGCGCGAAAACCGAATCGATTGTAAATTCGTTGACCGTATCGTTGGACATTCGAGGGATTCTCCGTGAGCCGTTGCTGCCGCGTTTAGGTGCCGACTGCTTTCGCCCACTATACCATCTATTCGACTCGAAATTTCAAGCCCTGTTTGAGGTAGGCATACTCCGGTTCCGTGGGGTCTGGAGGTTTGCCGGAGCCGAACGCTGTCGCGCGGCCCTTGCGGTGAATTCGGGAGACCGCTATACTTCTGTGGCTTGGTGATTCGGGTAATTTGATACGGGTTACCACTACTGGGAGACTGGCATTGCCTACCTTCAACCCCGCGAGCGGTCCTCCGCGCAACACCACCCCCTCGCTAGAGCAGTATGTCGAGGCCGTCGCCGATCTCCTGACCAAAGACAAAGTGTGCAGTATTTCCGAAATCGCGGAACGGGTACAGGTGAGCCGCCCCGCGGCTTCCCGGGCCATTCGCGAGCTGGCCGAAAAAGAATACGTCGACCATAAGGCCTATGGATACGTCGATCTCACACAGAAGGGCCATTCGCTGGCGGATGTGCTCACCGCGCGCCACGTAGCGCTCTACGAATTCCTAACGGATATCCTGGGTTTCGACGAAGACTGGGCAGACCAGGAAGCCTGCCGGTTAGAGCATCAGGTCGAAGATGAATTGGTCGCGCGCCTGGCTAAACTGCGGGAGTTCCTCGTCGCGGACGGAGACACGCCAAGCCGATGGCGGGAGTGGCTGGAAAAATCACAGTAGCGGCGGGAGCCCTCGCCCGGTCAAGACGAAGCCGTTTTGCGCGCGAGAGGCTGCCACCGCCAATAGCTCGCGCAACGCCAGAGCCACTCCATCGGACCAAAAGAAAATCGCGTAAGCCAAAGGTGGCTGAGGCAGGCCTGGACCACGCAGATGGTAAGCACGATGCCCATTTGACCCCTGCGGTCAACCTGTTCGAAGAGGCCAAGCCCATGCCCGTAGAAGATGGTTGTACAGATGAGGCTCTGCATCAGGTAGTTGGTCAGCGCCAGCCTTCCCACCGATGCGAGCATCCGAACGGGCAGCCACTCCGCCGCGAGTTTCGATAGCGAGATGGCGAATGCGCCCCAGCCGACGGCTACAAGAAGCCCCCCCCAGTACACCCACTTCCATTGGCTAGGGTCGCTGAAGTCCCCGACCCATCCGCTGGCGTTTCCGGTGAGCCAGACGCCCGTCGAAAATCCCACCAGACCGACAAGACCGTAGAGAAGGATGGGCCCACTTCCTTGCAAAATCCGGGTCTTGGCGAGGGCCATGCCGATCATCATGAGGCCGCAAGACTGAGCGGTGAAGTAGAAGAGCCCAGTTATCTCCATCCGACCGGCTTTCCACGACCTCCAATAAAGCTCCTCGGACCAGGATCCCGTCAGCGCCACGCGCTGTTCCCAGTAAAACCTGTCCGGAGTCGTGTTGGGCGACCAGCCGAACCATTGGGCGTCCAAAGCGATTAGCGCGGCGCCCGCGAAGACGAGTATGGGCGCGGGCAGCTTCGGCGCCGGGTACAGAATCAGGCCGTACATACCGTAGAAAAAAAGGATGTCTCCATCCCAGACGAGGTGTGCGTGGAGGAGGCCAATGGCGATCAGCGCAACCATCCGGCGATAGTGGACAGCGGAAATCGAGCCGCCGGTGCTTCGCGCCCGGTCGTGCATGAGGGCGATGCCCGCGCCGAACATGATGCTGAACAGGGCGATGAACTTCGTATCGGCCAGCAGGTGGGTAAGCAACCAGATGAATTCGTTTACGGCGCCTTCCCCTCCGTAATGCGGGTCGTGGCGCGCGGGGCCGATCATGGAGAAATCTTCGATGTTTACGAAGAGGATTCCGAAAACCGCGACGCCGCGAAGCACATCGAGCGCGGGGAAACGGTCCCCGCGACCCGAGGGCGCGGGTTTTGGGTTAGGCGGTGGCGTCGGTGCCGGGGGATCCGCAGCCACGGGGATTGGAGGGGCTATCAGTTCGTCGGTCAAATTTACTTTCCCACTATGCGCGTCGATGAATAGGGCGCGTCGATGAACGATTCCTGACTACCCTAATCTCGTTCAACGCCGCCGTCAAGCTCTGCGCGGAAAAGATCCTCGCAGCCCCCGGCGCGCGGGTACGCTGCAATCCCTGATTTCATAGCGATGGTATAATACTTACGCAAAGTGATACCGGAAACCTCGTCATGGACGAACAAACCCAGCTTAGAGACTTGCTTCGCGGCAACACCATCGCTGCGGCCGATGAGCTATCGCTGGATGAAGGCGAGGGCAGCGTTCGCTGTTTGGCGTGCGGACATCGGTGTTTCATTCGCAAAGGCAAGGCGGGCGTGTGCCGGGTCCGCTTCAACGACGGCGGATCGTTGCGTGTGCCCGGCGGCTACGTGGCGGGCTTGCAGATAGACCCCATCGAAAAGAAACCGTTCTACCACGCCTATCCCGGACAAAATGCCCTTTCCTTTGGGATGCTGGGCTGCGATCTCCATTGCGGCTATTGCCAGAATTGGGTCACGAGTCAGGCCTTGCGCGACGACCAGGCGATCGCTACGCCCCGCTTCTGTACTGCGGCGGAGTTGGTCGGCCTCGCGCAGCGGCATCGCGCTCCCGTCGTCGTCAGCACCTACAACGAGCCGCTAATCACGGCAGATTGGTCGTGTACCGTCTTCGAGAAGGCGAGGGAGGCCGGGCTGGCCTGCGGATTCGTCAGCAACGGCAACGCGACGCCCGAAGTTTTGGAATACATCCGACCCTTCGTCTCTCTGTATAAGGTGGATCTCAAGGGCTTTCGCGATTCGGGCTACCGTACACTCGGTTGCACACTGGGCAACGTGTTGAAATCCATTCAGCGCATCAAGGACATGGGATTCTGGTTGGAGATCGTGACGCTCGTCATCCCCGGGTTTAACGATTCAGAGGAGGAGTTACGGGACATAGCCCGGTTTGTCGCTTCAATCTCTACAGACATTCCCTGGCATGTCACTGCCTACCATCCGGACTACAAAATGGGGGGATCACGAACGCAGGCCGACACGCTCATTCGCGCGTATGACTACGGCAAGGAAGCGGGCCTGAATTTCGTCTATCCCGGAAATATCGCGGGGGCCGTTGGCGACCGCGAGCATACATTTTGCCCGGACTGCGGCGAGCGGATCATCGAGCGGAGCGGATTCACGGTTCGCAATAATGCGATGAGAGAGGGCCGTTGTTTCGCCTGTGAATCTGTGATACCGGGGGTCTGGGAAGCGCAAGCACCGACGCGAAGCGTAGGGACGGGGCGGCCAATACCGCTTGGGTTATAGCCAGCCATCCACCGGCAGGACCGGTGGTCAATGGTGGGATACGGTGGCCAATGGTGAGATATTAGGCGGGGCCGACGGAGCGCCTTTTGCGTTCCTTGAGTGCGTTCGCTTTGTAGAACAAGGCGGGCTCGATAATGGGGTGGTGAATCCCTTCCGTTTCGATATCGCCGTAGCTTACACGACCGCGGTAGGTACGATTGCTCAGAATAATCGCAATGGCCTGCCGCGACCACTTGTTGCCCTTGCGCGTAAAGATACTCTTCAAATGGAGATAATCGACTACCTTGCCGGTGCTGCGGGTACGGAGGTATTCGCGAAAAATAGTGCGAACGACTTCCGCCTCCCGATCGTCGATGACGAGGGGGCGTTCCCCGTCTCGACCACGACGGTAGCCGTAGGGCGCAGGGCCGGTTCCGTAACGGCCTTGCTGAACCGCACTCAGTTGTCCACGCTTAACCTTAGCGCCATGCGTGAGGCGACCGGGTTGGTCCCCGCCGACTTTATCAGTCGATAAAGTCCTCGGCGTCATTTCTTGTGTTTTGGCCATGATGAGCACCTATTTGAGATGGTTAATCCTCCGACACCATTAGCGGCATGGCATCGCATACACTTGACACGAGAACGCATACACTTGACACGAGAACGATTGAAATAGTTTTTATGCTCAAAACGCTCAAGCAGTCAACAAAAAAGCGAATCTTGAATCGCTGATCGCATCTTGTAGATCAATTGTCAGCCGGACCGCTGGTCGCGAGCCCAAATTCCCGTCGAGTCTTACTGGACGGATCCTACAGCAGCATGGAACCCGTTCGTCAGCCCGTCACTCAAATCTAACTGTACACCAAAATATTGAAACTGTCAAGAATTTCCGGCATTTTATTTAGCTATACAAAAAAGAATAGTGAGTATACGTCTATTAATTATCGAGTAGTGTAACGAGACACGTAATATATAAAACGTTGCAATAAAACAACTTATGCAATAAAAAAACCCGGCGCAGGACCTGTGCCCGCGCCGGGTTATCTATTTACAGTAAGTAACGGAGAATCTATTTACGCTTTTTCTTCGCCAAGGCAAGAATACTGGCTGGTGTTTCTCCGTAAGGGCTCGAATCGGTTGCCATGCTCTTCTCGACGATCTCGACAACCTCTTTCTTGTTCATGCCCGATGCACGTGCCTCCGAGGTGACTTCGTGCAGACGCATAATTATGCGTCGCCGACAAGTTTCGCGGCATTTTGCGTCAACCCCTTTTTGGATAAAGACACCCATCCCACGCCTAGTGTATAATAAGCCCATAACTTCAAGATCACGATAGGCCTTGGCGACGGTGTTTGGATTGACCTGGAGGCGTTCAGAAAGCTCTCGAACGGAGGGCAGTTGATCGGTAGCTTTGAGTTTCCCGGACGCGATAGCAAACTGAATATGGTTCTCAATCTGTACGTACACAGCAACACTGCTGTGTATGTCGATACTTGGAAGCATTGCGTTTATTCCCAGTTCATGTTCTCTAAAGTTAGATTTTGCGTACCGCCTGAAGCGGTCGAAAATGGAAAATGAGTGTTGTGTCGTCAGGACCCGACAAGGTTTCCCAAAAAACTCCCCCAGCACCGCTCCTTCATTTAGGCTTGATTAGCCCTAAACCTCTTACAAACTCCCAAAGCTCACTAGCGTCTCACTACATTGACATTATGCACCCAATCCAATCCAAGAATCAAGCTAAAATCAAGGAAACCTTGACCATGAAAAATCTCGTCGGTTTCGCCCTCATCGCTCTATTGGCCGCCGTGGCGGGATGCGCCGGCTCAACCACATCGCCCACTGCCGGGCCACCCACTCACGATACGGCCCCTGCCGTAGCTGAATCGCCACACCCCACTAACCCGGCCTTGAACTCGCCCTTGGGGAAGAGCAGTGGACAGGGCCGTGTCAAGTTCAATGTGGAGGACATTCTGGGCCGAAAGCTTGAGGCGAAGGTCGAATTACGGGGGAGCGATGGCGAACTCACAAATGCTGCGAGAGCCCCTTCGGGAAAGGCTATCCTCAACCAACCGGTAGGCAATTGGGATGCATTTATCTATGTATATGACAACGGCGTCCCGATTCTTTCCGAGGTCCAAAAAGTAGCGGTGGTGAAAGACAAGACCTCTCTCGTTTCTGTGAAGATCCTGGAGGGGAGCGGGGGGAATCGACCGCTGAGCGCGTTTGACCAGGATCACGATATGGCGCTGGACCGCGTCGAATTGGCTATGGGGACGCGTCCGGATTCGGCCGCGAGCGTACCGGGCATGCCGACCTTGGATTGGGAGTCGCGCGTTCTCAAAGGTGGAGGGCAATGGTACGTGGGTGAGATGCACGCGCATTCCAATTATGGAATCGGCAGCGAGAGCGTCGCCGAACTGGTGCGCCGGGCGGAGCGATCGGGTTTGGATTTCATGTGTATCACGGACCGCAATTCGCTTGAGGCCGCGATGGATCCCGATCATCAGTCGGACAGCGTCGTGTTGGTCCCCGCGATGGAATGGGGCAGCGATGAGAAAGGCGTGGCGCTCGTCTACGGTCCCCGGACGTTTCCCGGCGTTGCGGAAACCTACGAGGAGGCGCAGGCGATAAGTTATCGCGTGCAGGCACAGGGCGGCGCGTTTGTGGTGGCGCATCCTCTTTTTGGGACGGCGCCGTGGCAATGGGGGGTTCGGCATGTCAACGCCATCGAGGTGTGGTGTCGGGATTGGCGGGCTGTGCCGCCGCTTTTTCCCGAAATGCTGAACGATACAATGCGGGCTCGGGCGCCTAAGTCAACCAACGGGCGGCCCGGAAAGCCTCTGTATTCCATCGCGCGGGCGGCATCGACGGCTAAGTTTTCCGCGAACGGGCAAGCAGCCCTTTTCTGGGATATGGAAACCGTGCGGGGGCTGCGCGCGAGTGTGATCGCTGGGAGTTACAGCGTCGGGCCGCATGTGAAGCTCGCGGCCCCGGCCACGTATGTATATGCAAACGAGAAGTCAGTCAATGGGATCTTGGAGGGGATTCGATTGGGCCGGACGTTCGTATCGAACAGCGTTGATGGACCGCAGGTCTATTTCTGGGCCGATTTGAAGGACGAAACGTGGGAAAGCGGGGGAGACTTAACAGTCGATATGGGCATGGGTGGATTTATCCCGCTGCACACGCCTACGCGGTTTGTAATCGAGGTTTTTGGGGCGAACGGCAAACGCCTTGAGGTGCTGCGCAATGGCCGTCCGATTCGTTCCTTTCCCATCGAAGGAAATGGCTCGTTCACGTTGTATTCGTTCATCGAAACGCCCGATACCTTCGCGGTCTATCGCGTACGCATTGTCGAGCCTGGGACAGCGAAGGAAAACACATGGGGGCGGTTGGAGATGCTGGCCATGACGAGCCCGATTTATGCGTATGACATCATTTCGGTCGACGACACCTCGGACTCCGAAGCGTGGGTTGATATTAAAAGCGATGTTTTGTCGACTGAGGAATTGCAAGGTTATCTGCCAAACTTCTCTACGCAGTGGGAACAGGCACCCGTCTGGAAATTGTAAGTTCTCCGATCCCGATGCCCATAAAGAGGGTGGTGCTCTGGAAATACCGTTCCTGGGCCACCGCCGGGCCAGCGTTTTCTTTTACGCTGAAAGCGTTAAATTCCTCAGCCCAAGGTCAGCGTGAAACGCGCCACCCTGGGTAGAGGAGAAGCAACAGCCCAACCCTGAAAGGGTTGAACAATATTTGTGTAACCCTTTCAGGGTAAAAATTTTGGGTTTTCTTGACCCAGGGTACGCTTCGCGAACCCTGGGCTGAGGATTTTAACGCTTTCAGCGTAAACCGCCAAAGGTGTCTGGAAAACCGGCCAACGCCTTCGTGAAGCCGCCGTGTGCGAACAATTACGAATGTATAGGATCCTGTTTCGGCAAGGATGGAATTCCAGAATCAAAGAGTCGTTCTGTCATCGTAAGCGAAGTGAAGGATCTCTTGCCGAAAGCGAGTCAACAGGTTGAAGAGATCCTTCGCAAGCTCAGGATGACAAAAGTGGTGGTTTTTTTGTAGCGGAAGGTTTGCAGAACCCTTTTGTGCAACAGAAACTCGGTATGTATTTCGCACAAAACTTAGCGGCATTACCAGAGCAGCACCCCATAAAGGGAACGTCCGGGCCGAGCGCTTACACGTCAGGTATGGACGGTCGTTTCGCGATCCAAAGAAGCATGAGGGCGATCAGCACAAGTCCAATGTCGCCGAAGCGGTTGCCTGTGGACAACGATCCGCTTGTGCTCGATGCGCAAATTGGGCCTTCCCCTTCGCCCTCTCCTTCGCCTTCTGAACCCTCGGCAGTCATGGGGAAGTCCTCCGTTACGGTCTCGCTACTACCGATGATCGCCTCATAAGTCTGCGTTTCGTACCCTGGGGCACTCGCCTCGACGGCGTAGCTGCCATCGACGAGCGGGGTTATGAAGTATAGGCCATCCGTATTCGTATCGGTCGCCAGCGGGCCGGAAGCGGTTGTACCATAGAAAGGGAAGGAGACCGTCGCGCCTTCGATCGGGTCTCCAGTATCCGAATCCGTGACGATGCCCGTCATGGCTCCGGGGAGAATAGCGCCTTGCTCACGCCAAACACTGATGCCGTAGTTCGTTTGTACACCGTGGGTGCGCGCGCTGGTGTTGGTGACGCGGAGATAGTAGAAACCCTCTCCCACATCGTGCACGAAGAACTCCAGAAACGTGGTCGGGTCTGTAGTTTCGTAGAGCGGCGTGGTGGTGGCGTCCGCGAAAACTTCAACTAACGTCGCAACGCCGAACCCCATTTGATTGAGGGGCGTCTGCAGGTTTATTTCGTTAAAATGCGGCTTCGGGCCAAGCTCCGGACTGAAATTCTGCGCGTAGAACCAGAACCAATCCACATCGCCCTCATCGTGGAAGTTGTTGGCCTTACTTAGGCCGTTTACGCCTATCCAGGTCGCATCCGCAGGCGTATCGTTTGGCTCGAAGATATCGGCGAGAAAGTCACTCGCCTCCTGGGTCACGCTGGTAAAAACATTGTCGGATCTTCCTCCGCATGTATCGAAGGCTCTAATGCTAATTTCATAGGTCCCCGGATCGAAGAAGCCTTGGTAGGTAGACTCATACTGTCCCCCACCCATATCGACTAAGGGATAAACAATTGCGACCTGCTGACCCGCGTCCGATCCATCAGCGAGAAGAGGAGGCGTAATCCGCGCTTGCACTTTATAAACTTTCCGTGAAATTGGTTCATCGTTGGCATTTGTGTCTATTTCGCCTTCATCATCTAAGCAAAAGCCATCTGGCAAGCTCACGCCCGATACCCACAATGTAGCCGACGGCATACCATCAATGGCCTGCGCATCAACGACACCGCCAATGGTAGGGTAATCCTGGGCCAGTGCGGGCACGCCCGTGAGAGCGCCGAGAAGCGCGCAAATTGAAAGGGCCCACATACGACCGCCAACAGATTCTTGAGTAGGATGGCTTAAAACTGTTTCAACCA
>JAPYPO010000498.1 GCA_029937645.1 Candidatus Hydrogenedentota bacterium | reverse complement strand
GCCCCTCTGCGTCGGCGGCGGTATCCGAACGCTTGAAGATATCCGGAAGCTATTGGCGGCGGGCAGCGACAAGGTATCCATCAACACGCCGGCCATCGAAAACCCTCAGTTTATCAACGAAGCCTCAGCGCGTTTTGGCGCGCAATGTATCGTGGTGGCCATCGATGCAAAAAAGGATGGCCACGGCGGATATTTTGTTAAGAGCCATGGGGGGCGCGACGGAGGCCGCGCCACCGCGCTGGAACCGGTCGCATGGGCGAAGGAGGTTGAGGAGCGGGGCGCGGGCGAAATCCTGCTCACCTGCATGGATCAGGACGGCATGAAGAATGGCTACGACATTGAAATGACGCGGCGTGTGGCTGACGCGGTAGGGGTGCCCGTCATCGCGAGCGGCGGCGTGGGGAATTTGGAGCATTTACGGGCCGGCCTGGTAGAGGGTGGCGCTTCGGCGGCACTGGCGGCATCGATCTTCCACTTTCGCGAGCATACAATCCCCGAGGCCAAGGAATACCTTGCAAAGAATGGGGTGCCTGTGCGATGCTAATCGCTCAGACCTATCGTGTGTGAATATAAACGAGGATTTCACGGAATGCTTCACGACCTGCATGGCGCCCCGGCTGGCCTTCCCGGCACAGTCAACGGCCTGCGCGACGCCCTCCATCGATGGCGTCGATGGTCCCATTCCTGAACTCCCGTTCTCCTCTTTTTCGCAGTTCCCCCGTTGCAATCTCGCTTGAGGAATCGTGCTCATGAACATCTCCGATCACATCAAACTCGATAATCAAGGACTCATCGCCGCCATAATCCAACACCACGAGTCCGGCCAAGTCCTCATGCTCGGTTACATGAATGAAGAATCTCTCGACATAACCCTCAAAGGCGGGAAGGCCTGTTTTTGGTCCCGCTCACGGCAAGAGCTCTGGTTAAAGGGCGAGACGTCGGGCAATATGCTCCATGTGGAGGAAATCCGCGTGGATTGTGACTGCGACGCACTCGTCCTGAAGTGCCGCCCCGACGGCCCGACCTGCCATACGAATGAAACCAGTTGCTTTTACCGACGCGTAGACACGCAAGGGAATATGACCCTCGCCGGAGATGGAGTCGCCCAGGAGTAAACCCCTGCGCCCGTCCCGGCGATGAAAGGGACCTCGAAATGATCCAACCAAGTTTGGAAGCGTTCAAAGAACTGGCGGAACCCGGAGCGCTTGTTCCGGTGTACCGCGAAATCCTGGCCGATTTGGAAACGCCGGTCGCCGCGTACATGAAGATCGCCGCAGACCAACCCTATTCATTCCTGCTGGAGAGTGTAGAAAAGGCGGATACGATAGGCCGGTACTCATTCATCGGCGCGAATCCCTCGATTATTTTCCGCTCGAAAGGCCGCGATGTGTCCATCGTGCGCGAAGGAAAGACGGAATCCTTCGAGAGCGACGACCCGCTGAACGATCTGCGGCGGCTCATGGACATGTACAACGCAGTAAAGATCGAAGGCCTCCCGGAATTTCATGGTGGGGCAGTCGGCTACATCTCCTACGACGCCGTTCGTTTCTTTGAGCAACTCCCCGATGAAAACCCCGACTCACTGAACCTGCCAGACCTCTATTTTCTGATCACCGATACGCTGATTATTTTTGACCACGTCAAAAACCGGTTGCTCATCGTATCCAACGCCCATGTGGGCGATGACAGCGCCGCGGCCTACAAAGAAGCAGTCACCAAAATCGAGCGGCTCGAAAAACGGCTGCGCCGCCCTCTGGAAACGCCGACCGGCAACGGCGCCGCGTTCTCAGAAGACACCACAATTCGCTCAAGCTTCACGAAGGAGGGCTTTTGCGATGTGGTGCGCAAGGCGAAGGAGTACATCTGCGCAGGCGATATCTTTCAGGTCGTCCTGTCGCAACGCTTTGAACGGGATGTGGCCGCCTCGCCCTTGAGCCTCTATCGCGCGCTTCGGTGTATCAACCCTTCTCCCTATATGACCCTTATCGAGTTCCCCGAATTCAGTATCGTCGGCTGCAGCCCCGAAGTCATGACCCAAGTGCAAGGCCGCCGCGGCATGGTGCGCCCCATCGCCGGCACACGCCCCCGCGGGGCGACCGAGGCCGAGGACGCCGCACTCGCGGAAGATCTCCTCGCCGATGAGAAGGAAGTGGCCGAACACATTATGCTGGTAGATTTGGGCCGCAACGATATCGGCCGCGTCAGCGAAGCCGGCAGCGTTCGCCCGACGCGCATGATGACCATCGAAAAGTATTCTCATGTCATGCACATTGTGAGCCAAGTCGAAGGGGATCTCCGTGAAGATACAGACGCATACGATGCCTTGCGGGCGACGTTCCCCATGGGCACCGTGAGCGGTGCTCCGAAGATTCGCGCCATGGAGATTATTGACGAGTTGGAACCGGTCCGGCGAGGCCCCTACAGCGGTGGCTGCGGCTACTTCAGCTTTTCCGGCGATATGGACACATGCATCCTCATCCGGACGATGGTGGTTAAGGATGCGGTCGCCTATCTCCAAGCGGGTGCGGGCATCGTCTACGACAGCGACCCGGTTCGCGAATTCGAGGAATGTGTACACAAAGCGACGGTGATGTTTCAGGCGGTCGAATTCGCGGAAGGGGGGTTGGAGTCATGATCGTAATCGTCGACAACTACGATTCGTTTACCTATAATCTGGTCCAATATCTTGGCGCGTTTGAATCAGATATCCGCGTGTTTCGGAACGACGCGATTGATGTGGAGGGTATTCGTTCGCTGAAGCCTGACCGCATCGTTATTTCTCCGGGCCCCTGCACACCGAAGGAGGCCGGAATCTCGCGTGACGTGATTCGCGATCTCGGACCGACCATCCCGTTGTTGGGCGTATGCCTGGGACACCAGAGCATCGGCGATGTTTTCGGCGGCGATGTGATCCGCGCCGACCGCATCATGCACGGAAAAGTGAGCGATATTCAGCACAACGGCAACCGGATCTTTGAGGGCGTGGAGACGCCCTTCGTGGCGACGCGTTATCATTCGCTGATTGTGCAACGCGACACCTGCCCGGATGTGTTGCAAATTACAGCGGAAACTGCGGAAGGTGAAATTATGGGCCTTGCGCATAAGGAGTTTCCGATCTGGGGGCTTCAGTTTCACCCGGAAAGTATTTTGACGGACTGCGGCAAGCGTATCGTGCAAAACTTCACCAAAA
>JAPYPO010000497.1 GCA_029937645.1 Candidatus Hydrogenedentota bacterium | reverse complement strand
ATCGGTGATCTTTTTCAATCGGAATGACCGATCGCTTTCGTCCGGAATCCGCAAAGACCGGGCTAATCGATAAAAATCAGTTCAACAGGATTGTAATTAATGCCGACAAGATGTATCCTAAAAAGGCGGGGAAGCTGGAAAATCATCACATCATCCCCAAATTCATGGGGGGCGTGGAGAGAGGGCCGACCGTATTGATTCCTGCGTCCTACCACCAACTCATTACGAACGCCTTCAGAAGAGAATTTAGCAAAGACAAAGGCCTTTCCTCCAAGAACCTTCTTCAAGAAGAAGCCGAAAGAATCATGAAGAGGATTTACGAAACCTTTCAACTGCCCATGGCAAAGCAATTCGTGAGCTATCGCGAATGATATGATAGCGCTCACAGGCGAACCAATGGAGTACCTTATCTGGAGGATGACTCCTCTTGAATGCCAAAACGTGGATTCCGATCACTAAGAGCTTCGCAAAAACTCGCTGGCGGACTATGGCCAGTTCAGCGTGTGCCAGACCGGCTCAAAGGGGAGACCACCTGTTCCGCCTTGCCGGAATTGTATTGGAGAGTGTTCCCCGTTAATCGGGATCGGCAATCGAAGGGGTGGCGGGCCTGAGCCAAAACCAGCGGCTTGCCGATCTCCAATTTCGCCACCGCTTGGACAAGAGCCTCATTTCCGAACTGCGCGCTTCCCGAGACATTCAGCTTGGCAAGCAGGGCACTGAACACGAGGGTTATCGCGTTGAAATCGATTGTTGCCAGGACGAAAATAAAAGGCTATGACGTGCAAGCGTCCATTCACTATGACAAAAGAAGCCACGGAAATTCCCCCTTTGAACTGTTGTTGCTTTGCCGGGAATGTGATACGAATGTTTTCGAAAATGTAAAAACAGAATTCGACTCGATGGAAGAGGCGCAAACCTATGCGCGGGAACGCTTCACCATTAAGCTGGGAGAGTGGACCGACGGTTTCGATCACTCGACGGCCGTCAAGAAGGTCGAGGCCTCCAGCGCCGAGCGGGACTTTCAAGCCTTCTTCATCGATGATCTCACGGGTCACACGCACACCATAGGCGAGGCCGTCGTCGCGGCTGCGACCCAAACCGTGGACGGCGAGGAGGTCATACTGGAAATAGGGGATACGCTGATCTGCGCATCCCTGAAAGTAAACTCAGGCGTCATTGTTGACATTCTCCATCGGAGCCGCCTGAGTACAATCTCTCCCGATTTCCCAAGGATATCGGGTGGCGCTGGCTCCGGCGAATTCACCGCAGTCGTTCTCGAAGCCTCAGAGGATTCGAGCGTTCAGTATTGGAGCACGAAGAATCTTCTTTGGGGCGTGTTCGCATGGAAAGGTTCCACCGAATGCAGCGCCATGATCGAGGCGCTCGATCTCGGGCCGGATGAGGAAATCCAGATTGCTTCGGATAGTATCTGCATGGTGTTCGACGCCGACCGCGATATCGTGAAGACCGTAGACGCGCTGGTCGCCCTCTCGAGGACCCTGCCCGAATGAGCTGCGCGCGCCCTCCCGAAGTTTTCCAACTACCACGGGCTGCTAGTGAAGCTCCCCGGCCAGCGTGTCGAGAGAGGCACCATGCTCGGGACCCAAGAGCGTGAGGGCGATGTTGTCAAAGTACTTCATGCACATCTCTTGAATGGCGTCTGGCGTCACGGCTCGAAGGGATTTCACGGCACCGGATTCGAGGGCAAAACCGCCGCCAATGATGTCGTACAAGGACAAGCGGCGCGCTTGGTTCATGGAGGCTTGCTGTCCGATGAGATCGCCCGTGAGGAGTTCGGAGACCTTGTTGCGCAATGTCTCTTCGGAAACCAATTCGTGCCGCATCCGCTTCATCTCGGTGAACATGACGGTCAAGGCGGCATCCGGGTCGTTTGTCGATACCGAGATTTGGCCGTGGTTCCAACGGCGCCAGGCAAGGCGGGCGGCTGGGGCGTAGCTAAGGGATCGCTTCGTTCGGACTTCGTCGAAAAAGCGGTTATGCAGAATCGCGATGGCAACCCGCAGCGCATTAAAATCGTCATGGGCCGGGTTGGGAGCCTGAAAGAGGCCGTAGATATAATTCGTCGGCAGGTCAGCCGCTTCACAATGGGCCCTCGCCGACGGAGTCTGCGCAGCGGCAGCGACCGTACATGGCGCGCCTTCCGGTATACCCGAGAACCCCTGTTTAAACAGGCCCGTTAGCCGCGCCAAATCTATATCGCCAACAACAAAGGCCTTCATACGCGCCCGCGTGAATGTAGTGGAGTGAATCGCCGCAAGGTCCTCCAGGGAAGCGCATTCAAGGGTAGTTGGCGATCCCGCCGGTCGAATTTCGTAGGGGTGATCTGCGTAGAACCGGGAGCTGGCCAACAGGAAGGCTTTCGAATCCGGCATCTCCTGCTGCTGCCGGGCCAGGCTGATGCGCCGCATCCGCGCGCGATCCAGTTCCTCCTCGTTGAGCAGTGGATCCCCAAGGAGATCCGCCAGCACCGGAAAAATTTCCTCCGCGTCGCGACTCAGCATTTGGAGGCTGATGGAAGAGTAGTCGCAGTAGGCCTCCGTGTGCCGACGCGCGCCCGTCCGCGCGAACAGCTTGCTGATTTCGTCCTTCGAATACTTCCCCGTTCCCTTGTCCAAGGTGTTCAACAAGGTCAATTCCCAGCCCGCTTTCGCCGAACCAAAAAACGGAAGTCCACCGAGCAAGACAAACTCGACCGAGAGGATTTCGCTATCGGGGATATGCCGGTGGACAACGGGGATTCCGGCGATAAGGTTTTCCGTAGCCGGTGGCCGGGCGCCTTCGGTGGAGTCGGCAACCGTTAGACTCGGAGGCGGTGTGTATGCGATTTCACGCCGCGAGCCTTTGGCTACTTGGGGCGAGCGTGGGGGAGAGGCCTCTGTTCCGGGGGCCACCGCCATCGGGTCAGATACCATCCCCTTGTCGCCGAATGCCGTGTCGGCCAAATCCTGCTCGGACATCAAGGCAGCTTCGATACCGTGTGTACCAACGATATACGCATTCACGAATTCAGTCAGATCCGCGCGCGAAATCTTTTTCAAATCATCCACATAATCCAGATAGGCATCCAGACCGCAAGTACACCAACAAAAGGCCAGCGTGTGGCAATATTCGCTCGTCCGTTCTCGGCGAAACTGTTCGATGGCGCTGAGGGTCGCCTTCGCGGTCTCCAACTGCTCCTCACTGACGTACTC
>JAPYPO010000496.1 GCA_029937645.1 Candidatus Hydrogenedentota bacterium | reverse complement strand
GGGCGGGATTCACACCCGCTAGACAACGCGACCTTGCCCGGCCGCGACCGCAAATTGTCATCCGCACCGAGAACATTGAACGTTCTGTATCTGCTTTGGAGAGGCCACCGACGCTTGAAGATCTGGATACTTGGTATCAGAACACGGTGGATGGCCAAGGCGCAGCGCCCATCTACCAAGAGGCTTTTCATTCGAATCAGTACGACTTCTCGGGGGCGGATGCCGCTCTCCTTCCTATAGCAGTGGATCCCATTGGTTGGACACTAAATCGCGATTGTTAAGTGGAGCACCCATGGGTTCCACTGCTCATTCGTGAGGATGGTTGACATCATGAAGCGCTATCGCCTTGGAATTGCTCGATTTTACTTTTCTTCACGCAAGTGATTCCCCTAAAATAAAGTACCGTGAACGGATGCTTTGTACTTAACCTATGAAATGCGCTATAAGAGTCGACGTGGACACTGTAATGAGAAGTTCGGCAGTGATTGGCACGTTTTCTGTGGTTCGGATGGCGCTCGGCGGATGGAATCCATACTTGCCCGAAACGCTTCGAGTATTTCCTTGATCCTAAGATGTAGCGAGTCGGCGAAGACGGAGGCATTGAATCCAATTCCCTGGGGTTAGCTAAATTCGCCCGGCAAGACTGCAATCAGGAATTTGCCTTTGTATAGGATGGACAGGCAGAGACGCTCATCGCCCCCACGCTACGTATTCCTCTTTTCGAGCATATGGAATCGCAACCTAAGTACGCAACAGGAATTAAATGAAAATCGAAAATCGCTCTTCGGATTACATAAAACCATATCAGCTATTTATTTTTACCGCCCAACTTGCGCTGATTCTCGCCGTTGCCCATATTTTCAAGATTGAGGAAAACAATGGCATCCTGAAACTCACGCCGCTCCTCTTCGGAGGATTCATCGTCCACGCCTTGCTTCCCCTGCGGTTGCGTCCCGCATTTTTCCTGTTAATTTCTCTGTATTCGATCGTGATGTTCTTGGGGCTGAAGCATGGTGGCGGGATGATCGTGTTGGGGTTGGGCCTTATCGGAATATGTCATATTCCAATCCGGCTGTGGGCCCGCGTGGTATTACTGTTGGCGGCAGCCGCTTTTCTCGCTCTCGTTCGCTCTGAAACGATTGCAACGCCTTGGTGGGGATCCCTTTCTTCGCCCGTGATTCCGATGCTGAGCATCATGTTTATGTTCCGAATTGCGCTGTACCTCCACGCGACTGAATTCTCCAAGCAGAAGGTGCCGATCACAAGACGGTTATCATACTTTTACCTGCTGCCCTCCCTGTGTTTTCCCCTATGTCCTGTCATGGATTTTAATAATTATTGCCGCACCTATTACGACAAGCCCGCAGCGGAGATCTACCAGAAGGGGATGCGATGGATGCTGCGCGGCATGTTTCATCTAATCCTGTACCGGCTCGTGTACCACTACATGACGCCTATGGCCAACGAAGTGCAGGATCTGGGAGGGACCGTCCAGTTTGCGGTTGCCAGTTACTTGCTCTACCTGCGCGTATCCGGGCTGTTCCACCTGTTCATCGGCATCTTATGCCTCTTCGGCTACAACCTTCCGGAAACGCACCGCCTGTATTACTTCGCGTCCAGCTTCACTGATTTCTGGCGGCGCATAAACATTTACTGGAAAGACTTCATGATGACGCTGGTGTATTACCCTATCGTCATGCGAGTGCGGCGCTACGGGATGACCACCGCTATCGCGGTTGCTTCCGTTGTAACGCTGGTTCTCAGTTGGATACTGCATTCCTACCAATTCTTCTGGCTCAGGGGGCAATTCCACCTCGGGCTACAGGATGCGCTGTTCTGGTCTATCCTCGGCGTGTGCGTCGCCATCAATGCGCTCATGGAATACAAGACGGTCCGGCCCGCATCGCTGAAACAGCCAAAATTCTCGTTGAAGAGCGCGACCCTACTCTCCGCGAAGACGGTCTTGATGTTGACGACGATGACAACGTTGTGGTCGTTTTGGACCGCCGACTCCATCCCGAGTTGGTGGTCGGTTATGAAGGCTGCGGGCAATAGCGGCCCCTTGGAATTTCTGATCCTCGGCTTGGCGTTGCTGGGGCTCGTAGGTGTGGGCGTAGTCATCCAACTCGCCAACGAGCGATTCTCGGTCGGTGCACATATGGAAAGCTACACGGGGCGCTGGCCCGTGGTGGCAACAGTCGGCTTCGCCATAATTTTGATTGCCATCGCCCAGCCGCGGGTCCACGGGCAATTCGGCACGCCCGCCGAAGAGATGTTTGCGCTCGTTGCAAGTGAGCAGATGAATCTCCGGGATGAAAACGAGATGACGCGTGGCTACTATGAAGACATTCTCGTGAACGAGAACATGGCCAAAGCCCGATTCATTAATCTTCCGACTCCGCCCGCGGATTGGGTCGTGAAAGGGGGCGCAACTCGCCCCATCGAAACGATGTTGCTCAGGGAGCTAAAACCCTTGTGGACCGGTACTCTTAGAGGCGCGGAGGTCCGCACCAACCAGTGGGGCATGCGTGACCTGGAGTATCAGAAGGAAAAGCCGGAGGGCACCTTTCGCGTTGTCATACTCGGGGCATCCCACCTTATGGGCGCGGGCGTGAATCAGGAGGAGGACTTTGAATCCCTCATCGAAAAACGGCTGAACGAAGAGAATTCGGGCGCCCTCTATGCGAACTTTGAAGTGCTCAATTTCGGACTGGGTTCGCGTTCGCTACCGCAGTCCTTGCATGTTCTCAAGACAATGGCGCGTCAGTTTGACCCGGATATGGTGATGTATGTGGAAGACAGCAAACAGCAGTGGCGCGCTGTAGAGCACTTGAGCACAGCCTTCAGAAGAGGCTCCCCCCTTGAGTACGCGTACCTGGAATCCATGGTCGAAAAGGCGCAGGTGAATAAGGAGATGAGCCAAGAGGATATCATGCGGCGCCTCGCGCCCTACGGTGTTGACCTGGTCGAGTGGTCCTACGCGGAGATCGCGAAGGACTGCCAAGAGCAGGGCCTCCCACTCGTCTGGTTTCCCATGCCTCGCACACAGCAAACCGACAGGCAAAATAGAGCGGTGCTGGATCCGCTGGCAAAACTGGCGGAGGAGAATGGCTTTATGGTGTTAAACATTGACGGCGTTTATGGAAATCGCAAGCGCGAGAAGCTTTTCATCGCCCCATGGGATAATCATCCTAACGAAATCGCGCATCAACTGCTTGCCGATGCGTTCTACGAAGACATG
>JAPYPO010000495.1 GCA_029937645.1 Candidatus Hydrogenedentota bacterium | reverse complement strand
ATACAGGCGGGCGCGGATGTCCTCTTGCTAGACAACATGTCCAACGATGCCATGCGCGAAGCCGTCACGCGGGCGAAGGATACCGGGATCGTGCTCGAAGCCAGCGGGAACGCCACCTTGGACCGCGTCCGCGAAATGGCCGAGACCGGAGTCGACTTCATATCCGTCGGCGCTTTGACGCATTCGGCGAAGGCCAGTGATCTTTCGCTGAATATTTTGCCGAAGTAGTTGTAGATCACCGTATAGATTGACCGCCATGAATGAATCCCCTTTCTGCATCGAAATGAGAAAACTCTCGTCGGACACGCGCCGCCTCGGGCGCCGCGTTATCCCCTTCGACGAAATCGACTCGACGAACACCTACGCCCTGGCGCAAGGCCAGATCGGCGATGTGATCGTGGCCGACCGACAGACCTTGGGCCGTGGACGTCTGGGCCGTTCCTGGTTCAGCGAACCGGGTCTTGGCCTGTGGTTTACCGCCGTGCTCGATGATCCCACCGAAGGCCTCACTTTCGCCGCCGCGCTCGCCGTACGCGAAGCCGTCGCAGCCCGATGCGCACTAAAAATAAAATGGCCGAACGACCTATTGTGCGACGGCAAGAAAGTCTGCGGCATCCTCGTCGAGAGCCGCGGCGGAACCACCGCCTTAGGCGTCGGGCTCAACGTCCATCACCGCCGCGAAGATTTCCCCGAGGAGCTTCAGGAAAAGGCGGGGTCGCTCTCCTCGGTAGCCGGAGGCGAATGGGATCGGGCCGCACTGTTGCGCGATGTTTTGAACGCCCTTGATCAAAAGGTTATCCTATTGACCTCAGGCGGCTTCGACACCATACGCGCTACATGGGCCGAGGCCTGCGATCTCATTGGTCGCCGTATCCGAAACGGCTCAAACGAGGGCGTGGCGACCGAAATCGACGATCACGGCGCGATACTACTGGACACGCCGGCCGGCACGAAACGCATTATCAGTGGTGAAATCGAATTCTTGGACGGAGAATAGGGCATGTTGCTCGTGATGGACGTGGGCAATTCCCACATGGTCCTGGGACTGTACGAAGGCGATTCCCTGCGCGCCCACTGGCGCATCGTGACCACGAATTATAAGACAGCCGATGAACTGCGTATTCTCCTCACCATGCTCCTGAATCAGGAAGGAGTCCAGGCCTCTGAGATTCGCGGATCCTGCATTTCCAGCGTGGTCCCCCAGTTCAACCAGGCCTTGCAAGAGGTCTCCCGCGAGGCCTTCGGCATCGAGCCCACGTTGGTCGAACCCGGCACCAAGACAGGCCTCAAACTTCACAACGAAAACCCCAAGGAAGTCGGGGCGGATCGTATCGTCAACGCCGTCGCTGCCCGCGAACAACATACTGGGCCCCTGATCGTCATCGATTTCGGCACGGCCACGACCTTCGATTACATCACCGAAAATAGCGAATACAAGGGCGGGATTATCGTTCCCGGAATTCAACTTTCCGCCGACGCGCTTTTCGAGCATTGCGCGCAACTTCCCAAAGTCGAATTGCTCATACCGGACACCGTGGTGGGGCGCAACACCGTCTCCTGTATTCGCTCGGGGCTCACCTACGGATACGCGGATCTCGTGGACGGCCTCGTGCGCCGGATCAGCGATGAGATGGGTACGGACCCCTTCGTGATTGCCACGGGGGGCTTGGCCACGATTATCGCGGAAGTCGCGAGCTCGATTGACCAAGTCGACGACTTGCTCACCCTGAAAGGGCTCAAGTTCATTCACGAAAAGAACAAAGGAAAAGCTGCTTGAGCCGCTGGTTCATAGCGCTTGTTTGCGTGAGCGTTGCGGCAGGCTGCGGCGGCGATCCCGAATCATCGGAGACCCCTTCGCCTCCTGAACTGAGCGCGCTCCCCCCTTCGGAGAACCCCGTCGCCCGAACAACGATAGAAGGCCTGGTACTCAAAATGCACGATAACAGCCCCACCCAAGGCGCGAGGCGAAACCCGGTCTTTACGGTCGAAGCGGCGTTTCTGACGACCGGGGCCGATGGTACCTACACCGCCGAAGGCGGCATCCATGCTCGGGCGGAACGTGAGGGGGAGGATCCCGTTCTCTTTAAGGCCGAAGAGGGATCGATCGATGTGAACAACCAAAAAGCCGATTTGCGGGGGGATGTGGAGCTTCGGGCCGGCAACATTCTCATGAAATTGGCGGATGTCTCATGGGACAACAAGACGGGGACGGCCCGCTCAGAGCGCGAATTGACCTTCGGGGATGGTTCGGCGGATTTGTCCGCCGACGCTATGGAAATTAATACGGTGAATAAGACTTACGCATTGCGAAACCCCAGCGGTCGAATTCGCCTGATGCAACAAGGAGATTCTCTGTGATGCGCGGTTTCATATTGACGTGTGTGATTGCTCTCGTGTCCTCATATGCGCTTGCCCAAAATTCCCTGTCGGGCGGCGACTACGAATGGCTCGTAATTCACAAATCGAAATCGTTGTTAGAAATTCACTCCGACATCGGGATAAAAAGTTTCGAAGGCGCAACAGTGGATGGGATAAAACAAATGGTTCATATAACATTCGAATCAGCAAACCCAGCGGATAACTTGGACGTGAAAGCGAGACTCATGGATTTCGAGTATGAAGCGGGCGCGCTATCAAAAATAACGTTGACGGGCGCTGTCGACATAGATCACCCCGCTGCGGCCATTACCTCAACTTCCGCCGTCATTGAAGTCCTGAAAGACTCGGCCGTATTTACCGGCAACGTCGTTATCACAAGCGAGTCGAGCGGCGAAGCCAAAGGCGACAGGGCAACTTTCAATTTCGAGACGGGACTTTATACCATAAAAAATCCGGAAATGCGCTACTCCCTCACGCAGGATAAAGGCAGCGTCACCGCCTACCTCCTGAAAGAAAACGACGTAACCGATTGGACCGAATTTCTTAAAACGCTTCAGGCCTCGGCGAAGTCCGACGATCCCTCCCCCGGAGCGCGGTTGGTTGCGCTCTTGCCCGATACTTTCGCGCGCCTCATCCGAGACTCGGACATCGAAAATCTTGACAATGAGAATGTGCGCCCCGATATCCTAAAATTGCTCAACAAAAACCTTCAGAAGTCCGAGCTTTACGATAGCGAAGCGTGGAAGGGCATCAAGCTCACGCCCGACGTGAACGCTATGCTATCCGGCGATTCGATCACTGACGCGAAAACCATCGTCTGGCTGAACCGCTCGCTGCTGCAAGCGGCGTATCCCCAGTACCTGAC
>JAPYPO010000494.1 GCA_029937645.1 Candidatus Hydrogenedentota bacterium | reverse complement strand
AAATCAACCCAGAAGACTCTACTTTAGAACTGTGTCCTTGACAGGGAAGCTTACAATATAACTTTAGTTTTTAATACACGAAAAACACGTAAAAGTATTTGGCGCAGCGAAATAGAGAAGATCTACGACTCTCAAGGCGCGGGGAGTTTACCCGAAGTGGATACGGCCATCCCTCCTCCCCTTCGTTTTCGGTGCCTGCTGCGGCTCAGCTCCCTTTCTTAGAGGGGGATGCCGTAAGACCGATTAGGGTTCCGAGGGCCGTGCGTTCGAGGAAAGTACGGCGGCTTGTGTCCTCGTCATAGGAGTCCGCGCTGCGGTCTATCACGCGCCGGTGGGTCTTGCCCGAGTCGAAGTCCTTGGGCAGGAGGGTCGGATATTCTTGATTGAAGCAGGCGAGGCAAAAGTTGGAATGGGGAATGCCGGTGGCTTCTACCAGCCCTTCGATTGACTGATAGGCGAGCGAGTCGACCCCGAAGTGTTCTTCCATCTCTTCCACCGTCATTTGATGGGCGATGAGTTCATGGGAGTTGGGGGTGTCGATTCCGTAATGGCACGGGCTGATGATGGGGGGACAGCTTACTCGAAAGTGAACTTCCTTGGCCCCACACTTGTGAAGCATGGTGATGATTTTTTTGGCGGTGGTCCCGCGCACGATACTGTCGTCGATGAGCACGATGCGCTTTCCCTCGATGGCGCTTCGCGCGGGGTTGAGCTTGACGCGGACGCCGAAATCCCTGATGGTCTGATCGGGTTCGATAAAGGTCCGGCCCACGTAGTGATTTCGGATAAATCCCATATCGAAGGGAATTCCCGATTCGTGGGAATAGCCGAGCGCGGCCGGGTTCGATGAATCGGGCACGGCCATCACGACATCGGCTTCTACCGGCCTAACTTTAGCGAGGTTGCGCCCTAGCTGTTTTCGCACCTCGTCTACGCTCTTGCCGAATATGTGGCTATCAGGACGGGCCACGTAGACGAACTCGAAGATGCAGGAGCGTGGCGTGGTTTTCGGGAACGGTTTAATTGATTCGATGCCATCGCGGGATATGCACACGACTTCTCCCGGTTCAATTTCGCGTAGCCAATCGGCATTGATAATATCGAGGCCGCAGGTTTCGCTTGCGACGATGTAGGCATCTCCAAGGCGCCCCAGCCACAGGGGGCGCATGCCTTGCGGGTCCCGCGCGGCCACGATGTAGTCGCCGTTGGTGGCGAGCACGCTGTAGGCGCCGATGACCTGTTTCAAGGCCTCGATGCAGCAATCGAGAAATCGTTCCTGTTTCGAGCGCGCGATGAGCTGGATGATCACTTCGCTATCGGTTGTGGATTGAAAGATCGCTCCGTCTTCTTCTAAGCGCTCCCGCAAGAATTTCGCGTTGACGAGATTGCCGTTGTGGCCTAAGGCCATGGAGCCGCGGGAATAGTCGACGGCTAAGGGCTGGACATTTTTCAGTTCACTGGTTCCGAATGTCGAGTAGCGTACATGGCCGATGGCCAAATCGCCTCTCAAGCGAGCCAGCTTGTGGGGCTTCATCACTTCGTCGACGAGACCGGTTCCGCGGTGCATGTTGAGCTGGCCTTCGTCGCTGCACACAATACCGGCTCCCTCTTGCCCACGGTGCTGGAGCGCGCGAAGGCCCAGGTAAGTTAGCGCGGCAGATTCCTCATGCCCAATGACACCGAAGACTCCACACTCGTCGCGCACATGGTCGTCGGTAGAATCTCGTATCACGATAGGCGCGTGGCAACTTGATCCGGGGGGGGCGTCCCCCGATGGTGAATTGGATAGCGGTTTGAAAGCGTGTTCCCCGTCCACCGATTCCATAGTCAGAATTCCTTGCCGCCGGTTAGGTGCCTGTATGCTTCCACGTATTTTTCGCGTGTCTTCGATACAATTTCTTCGGGCAAGGGCGGCTGAGGAGGATTTTTATCCCAAGCCTGCTCTTCCAGCCAGTCACGGACGAACTGCTTGTCGAAACTGGGTTGGCCTTCCCCGGGCGAATAGATATCCGCAGGCCAAAACCGTGATGAATCGGGTGTCAACACTTCATCAGCAAGAACCAATTCTCCGTTAAGTATACCAAACTCGAACTTGGTATCGGCAAGAATGATTCCTTTTGTTGCCGCGTACTCTCGGCCTCCCTTGTAGAAGGCCTGTGCGGCTTCTGAAGCGGCCGTATTCCACTTTTCGCCGATAATCTTTGCCGATTCCTCGGGGCTGATATTGATATCGTGGCCGTCGGTGGCCTTGGTAGCCGGTGTATAGATTGGATTCTCCAAGATCGACGACTCTACGAGCCCCTCGGGCAATTTGATGCCGCAGACGGTCCCGTCCTTTTTGTACTCCTTCCAGCCGCTCCCAGCCAAATACCCGCGTATGACGAATTCGACAGGAAACATTTCGCATTTGTGGACGAGCATCGAGCGGCCTGCAAAGACATCCGCATGTTCTTGGAAATCTTCGGGGAAATCGGCCAGGTCCGTGGAAATGAGGTGGTTCTTGACGACATCCCCCATGAGTTCAAACCAAAATTTGGATAACGCCGTGAGAATCTTGCCCTTGTCGGGAATCCCCACGGGGTTGACCACATCGAAGGCCGAGATGCGGTCCGTCGCCACGATAACCAGCCGGTCGCCGAGGTCGTAGATATCGCGCACCTTCCCCCGCGCTGAGGGTGCCCGGTTCGGCAATTGCGTCTCGCAGATAGCTCCGTTCGTCATAAGTACTTCCACCGCCCTTCCAAATAGCCCTTTATCCAGATGGCCCTTTATCCAGATGGCCCTTTATCCAGATGGCCCTTTGCCCAGAATTTACGTATTGGTATGGACGCGATCTTCGAACAACGCTGTCCCGCCATCCTCGCCCGCAGCTAATCCGGGTTTATTGCTCGAAGCGGCAGCCAACTCGAGCGTGTGAGAACGGCCTTCCCCAGTTAGTAGAACTTCCACAAGCGTCTGTAAGTCCTTGCGTACTAGAGAATAACAGCTTGAAACCTTGCGGAATTCGCGTCATCGCCCGCAGCCCGAAGCGATGGCGCGGATGATACGTGCGATTTCTCGGAATGTCAACCATCGATTCCCTCTCTAAATGGAATCCGTCCAGGCGAACGCAGAATTGTGAGGATCGCCTCTCAGAGGGGTGTGAAGCCTTGCTAATGCTTGGCGAGCGCGGTCAGAGAAAGTGAATCTCATGTAGACCCGGATTTCCCATTTGGAAGAGTCATCTTGAGATCCGCCGGCATCGATT
>JAPYPO010000493.1 GCA_029937645.1 Candidatus Hydrogenedentota bacterium | reverse complement strand
AACCGACGTAACTCTGGTTAATCCCAACGCTCCGCATCGTATTCGATCGTCTTCACAGGCACCTCCTCTTACTTTAGTCGAGAGAGGCCGGAAAACGAGTGGGGGAAACAACGCGTTGGCGTTCAATCGACCGGGGTCCACAGACAGCAATAATCCCCCAACGCCTTACCGGATCTTTGTCAACAAGGGAAGAAACGGTTGGGCTCTGACGTTAAACGCCGATTGGGATGAAACAACCAATACGTGGAAAAAACGGAACATCAAGAATCAGTCGTTTCTCTTCCGAATCAACGGCGAGGATCACTCGATCGAGTACGGAAACGATTCGTTCACTACGACGACACCGCCCGTCATGGAAACGCTCTTCCGGATATCGGCGGACGGAGAGATTTCGGCCAAAGCGTTTAGCGGCGGCCGGCACGGACTCGCAATGGAAGTAAAGAACAACACGGGCGGAAAACTGCAATTCGGAAACGTCGTCGTCTTCGATCCGTCCAAGCCGTTCTCCGTAATCAAACCGCGCAAGTACGCCGACGTGAATCCCGCGGTCGTTTACCGCGTGGACGGTTCCCGAGTATTCGTGCTGATCGCCGGAAGAATACCTCCGCACACGCCTTACGCGGGAGGAGATATCGGAACGAAAGTAAAAGCGGGCGACCTTCTTGTCACCGAGAAAGCCGGCTCGCTGCGGGCCGTTGTCGGGGACAAGGGAGTTGATCCCCGTGCAGTCATTGGCAGAGTTAGCGACCGTTCACTAAACACCATCATTCCTTAGTACGAGGTAATTTCCATGTCTGGCGATAAATACACTCGGCCGCATCGGCCGCAACAATTTGCTCTTAGTGCGATCGTGCTGCTCCTGTTTGCAGCGAGCGCATTCGGCAAAGCAAAGCACTTCGGCCAGCTTTTCCTTGAAACCGGGGCGCCTCGCTCGGGCGCAAAAATCTATGTTTTCTCCGGCGCGAAATTGGCGAAGTTGTACGAAGATTCCGAGGGACGCGTCCCGGCGGCAAATCCACTGACGACCGCCCGCGACGGCGTGTACTGGTTCTATGCGGATAACGGCCGCTATGCGATTGCAGAGGCGCTCAAGACCGGATACAAGGTGATTGATCCTGAGGTCCATGTCTTCGACCCCTCCGATCCTCACACGGTAACGGCGACGTCGAATGAAGTTGCATTGACTTTAACACATGTTGGTTCCGCCAAGGCCGCAACGAACAGTTCCATCGTATTGCGCCGCGACGAAGGACCGGAGATCGAAAGCAAAGGTCCCTGGCGCATGCACTACGCCGGCAGCGGCCGCGAACCCAAAGCACCCCGCAGCTTCATGCTGCTGTACAATACCGACCTGCAGAAAGACGCCGCAGGCAAAGAGACGTGGAAGCCTCGCGATATCAAGGATGCTTGCATCCTGTACAAGATTACCGCGGCTTCCGGGACGGGCGGTCCCGGCCTTGGCGGGTATCTTAGATATGCCGTCGCGCCATCTGCGCCCGCCGGCACTCCTCCTGTATTCAAAGATGCTCTCAATGTCACGGGCAGTCCCGTAAATACCGCCAGCTCGTTATTAAAGATAGGCGAAGGTCTCGCGAACAAACGCTCCTTTCGAAACCGCTACGGCAATTGGGTGCCTTTCGCATTCAGCACGACTTTCGGCGGCCCGCAAGAACCAGAACCGCAAAAGTACGGAGAAGTCCGCGTGCTCGACCTCGATCCCGCGAAAATTGGCCGTTTCAAACCGGCAACCCGCAAAGCAGAACCGCATCCCCAGGTGATCGCCACGGGCTTTCTCTACTACGCCTCGGCAGGCGAAGCATTCGTCAAGCTCGCCAAGGGTGTCACCGTCCGTCCAGGCGACACGATGGTCGCCTCCGCCCAGTCGGGATGTGCCGAAGTGGACAATTCTCAAATGGACGCAACCAGAATCATCGGCTGGGCCGTCGAGCGTTCCGGCCAGACGGGAGATGGTTACGTCTTCGTGATTTTGAAATAGGAGTTTGACCAACAATGACATTCACCCGCATCGTCAACGCCGGCTTCTTCTTCTCGATGGTCCTTTTCCTGTTGCCTGGTTACGTGTGCGCAATGAAGACGCATCACGGGCGAGTTGCCGACCCTGAGACCGGCGCAGCCGTTAAAGATGCGCAGGTCTTTGTGATGCTTGCGGGCACGATGAAAAAGGCTGATGTATTCGCCGATTCGCACGGGAAAACTCGTCTTCCGAATCCTGTCATCGCCGACGCTGGCGGAAGATACAGGTTCTATGTTCCCAACGGCAAATACAGGTTGCGCATCCTTTCTCCCAAAGCAAAACTTCTGTACGACCACGACGACGTATCCATCTACGATCCTCGCGAACCACGAACGATTTTCGCGAATGAACATCAGCCCGCATTAACTCTCAATACGCCCCCCGTCACTGGAAACGTAAACTTGCCCCTGATGATCGAGAAACGAGACCAAAAGGGAAACCTGCTGGGAGCCAGGTGGAGGTTTCAAACGCACACGACGGAAGTCGGGTTCGGCATGTTCTACAACTTTAGGAGAAGAGCCGGCATTCCCGATGGCCGTGATCTGCTGCGCATCGACTCCCGTGCCGAACCCGTGCTGACCTGGGGGACCAACGACGCCGACGACGGTATTCTCACCATGCCCGGTTTCTACATTTCCGGCGGGGGGCTGTGGCTGGGAGACGCGCATATCGCAACGATGGATTTACGACTGCCAGTTCCAAAGGGTGACGATCCCGCGGGTGTCGTGGTTTTTATGAATGCACCAAAAGGCCTGGTTCAGGGCGATGTTGTTGCTCTGGACAGCAGCGCCCGATTGAGCGTCAAGCCTGTCAGCAAGCGCGGAGAGAAATTGCCCTTCGTGGTAGCGAAGGTCGATGACACGGGCACATTTGTTATGGTGCGCGGACTCGCCTGGGCCAAAGTCAGCGGACCTGTCGAACCTGGAGACATACTGGTAACATCCCGTCGCTCACTTCATGTCGAAAAAGACAACCAGAATTCAGACCCCAGTCGTTCCTTGGGCGTTGCTGTAAGTCAACGCGTGGGAGATAAAGTGCTCGTTCGCATTGCGCGCATCGGGTCTGCATCAACGAAGCGCCGCCCGTCTCGCTGAGCAATAGGGTCGCATGAGCAATAGGGTCGCATGAGCGTGCTTTGGCGGACAACGAATTGAAATGGGTATTGAGATCAGCCGTTTGGGCGCTAGCCCCGTGGGGTCAATTTATTCAGCCCAACTA
>JAPYPO010000024.1 GCA_029937645.1 Candidatus Hydrogenedentota bacterium | reverse complement strand
CACCAATTCATCGAAGGCCTCGTCCCTTCGAGTATTGGATACCTCGTCCTCGCCATCCGTGACGGTCCCGGGAGGGACCTCATCGTCCGTAAGTTCGACCAAGACGTAAACTCATTAAGTCGTGTTATGCATAGTGGTTATAGAAACAAGGGTGCAGTAGGTCCTTGCCGTTCGGGAATATTCCCGAACGGCATTCTAGCAGCAATATCCCCTCGGATCAACCGGGAATATTCCCCAACCCTCCAGAACCCATGGTATGATCCGGTTATCTTCTCAAAGAAGGATCAAATCTGTAATGACCCGCGGCAGAGACACTTCAACACACACAGAGGCTGTAAAAAGCAAAGCGAAGGGTTTAGGTTTCGACCAATGCGGCATCGCCTCCGTTGTTCTGGCCGATCCAGATGATAACCTGGGCCGATGGCTCTCGCATGGCTATCATGGCACGATGGGTTGGATGGCAAAAACACACGCGATTCGCCAAGACGTGCGCCAAAAAATTCCCGATGCGGAATCCGTTGTGGTTCTCGCCAAGAATTACTATTCGCCGCGGCCAGAGAAAGGGCCGGACGAAGGCCGAATCGCCAGCTATGCCTGGGGCCGTGACTACCATCGCGCGCTGCGGAAACCCTTACGGCGGCTGGTTCAATTTATTGACAAATTGGAGGAAAACACCCATTCCTACGGCAGCGTCGATACGGGGCCCGTTTTAGAGAGAACATGGGCCGCACGGGCCGGTGTTGGCTCGATAGGGAAGAACAGCCTGGCGCTAACACGAAGCATGGGATCCTGGTTTTTTCTGGCTACCGTAATCACGACCGTCAAACTGGACGCCGACCAACCGGCCGAAGATATCTGCGGGACCTGTCGCGCGTGCCTGGACGCGTGCCCGACGGGCGCCATCGTGGAACCCTACGTGGTGGATTCCAATCGATGTATTTCGTACCAAACGATTGAGAATCGGGGGGAGGTTCCGGAGGCGCTCCACAAGGGGCACGGCGACTGGGTCTTTGGTTGCGACATCTGCCAGGAAGTGTGCCCTTGGAATCGATTCGCTTGCGAAACGGAGGAGACGGATTTTCTTCCGAGAGAAGGACACGCCAATCCCAACTTGGAAGGGTTGCGTTCTATGGACGAGGAAACGTTTAACCGCGAGTTCGAGGGGACACCCGTCCGCCGAGCCAAGCATGCAGGCATGACGCGAAACGCGAAGATCGCGTTGGGGAACGTGGGGAAGACGGTCGATTGAGCACTCTTCACCCATTCATCCGGGCGAACTATCGAAGAAACTCAGACCCTACTCAGGCACTTCGCTAAAACTCAGCTACGGGATAATTGAATCCAGATCGCGCCCCACGTTTCGTGGGGTGCGCAACGTGCGCAGGAATCGTAAGAGGTCGGCTTTCTCTTCATTGGACAGCGCGACGAACGCGTCACGCGATTCTTCAGCCTCACCGCCGTGGGCACGTATGGCTGCGCCCAAGGTGAGGGCGCGGCCATCATGAAGATAGGGCGCCGTATCGGCAACGCCCCACAGGCGTGCGGTCGTGAAGAAGCTATCGAGATCGCTTCCGAAGGATTCACTCAGCCCCGGTCCCATATCGTGGCGCTTGAGGTCCGCGAAGAGGGGGACGCTGACGCCGCCGCCATCCGTCGGCTGGAAGGAAGTCGGGGCGGCGGCCAAATCGTATCGATAGAATATATTCGCCGACGGATCCTCAGCGACTTCAGGGAACGCGTAGGTGAGTATGCGGCTATCCGTGGTTAATCTCGGCACATGGCATTCCGCGCAGCCGATGGCCTCGAATACCTCTTCGCCCCGGCGCGCGGAAGCGGTGATCCCGCGTCGCTCAGGCCGTTCAAGCGAGGTATTGAAGATTTCGAGCGCCGATATCTGGCCGACCGTCACCTCGTTTATCACACCATCGCCATCGCCGTCGACGCCCTCGCCAACGACCTCGACTGGTTCCATGCCCAGATGAAAAATGAACGCACCCTGGTCAAATGCGCGGGTCGTGGCAAATTCGCCTTTACGCCCGAAAGGTCGGACCACCAAGTCCGTGTCAATGCCTTCGACATCGGAATAGTCAAAGCCTTCATCAGAGAATCGGAGGATCCCGAAATACACGCCTTTCGTCAACAGTTCCACATCAATTCCGGGGTTGGCCTCGGCCTCGGCCTTGAGGGCCTGCAACGCCACAGTCATTTCTTTGCCCAGCAACTCGACGCCGCCCGAACCAAAGAGGAAAGGCGGATTGATGAATCGACCGTTGAACGTCGCGAGGCCCGAATTCGAATCATCCGCGACGTCAATCACCGTAGGCAAGAACATCGCGTTGCTCGAACCAGCGCCCGCGCCCCCGATAGCGAATTGGGCTGGGACGGTGGCGTTACTTAAGATAGTGTGGCACTCAAGGCAGGTCTGGGCATCGAGTCCGTTGACACGTAGGAACGTCCCGTTTCCCTGCAACGTGGGCCGTCCCCCCATCGTATCAGGCGACTCGGCCGGATCGTCAGGACCATCCCCATGGCCGTCCAACTTATTGAAGGGCGTCGAAAAAACAGCGCGACCCATGCGGCGCAATTCAAGCACCGCAATTTCTCCGCCCGCGATTTCCTCTTGCGTGACCGTTACCGACGCGAGCCGTGGGCCTTCCCCGGGGAGGTAGTCTCGATCTCCGTCATCCAGCGGCGGACACCCGACCAGCGCAATCCCCAGCGTTCCCATCAAACAAACACAAAAACTCAACCGATAGATAAAACGGATGTTCTTCCCCATTCCAACTGAACTCCTGAATACTCTAATTTTAAAAATAAGGGCAACCAATTTCGTTGCGGCTATACTACCCCGGGCAATGACGACGAGTGCAACAACCGCGCAAACCCCAGAAAGACGCGCGTCGGATTGACGCGCTCCCCATTGCTTGATAAGTCCGCCCCGCACAACTCACCGCAGTATACATCAACCCAACGCCAAGGATACGAATCGCGCCGAACTAGCCCAACCCCGCCCAGGGTCTCCCCTTATCAGAAGTTGCTTGTTCACACCTCGACACCCCTAGCTGGCGCCGAAAACCTCCCCTTGACGGATTTCATTCTCTGTGATAGCCTATACCTAGACAGACTTTATAATAGAAAGTCTAGGTATAAGGAATCACGCCATGGATTCGAAACTCTTATCCGGCACCCTGGAACTCATGATTCTACAGGTCGTCGGCCCTAAACCCACCTACGGATACCAGATTACCCAGGAAGTCCTGCAACGCTCCGAAGGCTATTTCGGGCTGAAAGAAGGCAGTCTTTACCCTGCCCTACACCGCATGGAGCGCGACCAGTTGCTCAAATCCCACTGGGTCGAGACCGATTCCGGGCGGCGGCGAAAATACTACCGCCTCACGCCAGACGGCCAGAAGGCGCTCGAGAAGAAGAAGGAGGACTGGGAGCGGTTTGCCCTGGGCGTCAACGGTGTCCTAGGGGCGCAGTCCCATGTCGTGGCGTGATGAAGGCGACCAGGCGCTGCCGCCCCCGCGGCCCAGCGAGCCCAAAAAACTGCGCGCGGACATCCTGGACGAGTTGGCCGACCACCTCGTCCTCGCCACCGAGCGCGAAAGTGAACGCGAACAAGGCGAGCCCTCGAACGAAAGCATATGGGCGCGCGTCCTAAAACAATTCGGCGATCCCAATGCCATTGCCCGTCGGCTCTGGTGGGACGCCATGAGGGAGACTGTCATGAGAGAATGGGTTCAGACCTTGGCGATCATAGCGGGGCCCGTTGCGGTATTGCTGTTCGTCGCGCTCGGCTTCAAGCAGATGCAGGCGACGAACCTCGCGGTGCTCGAAGCGCTTGAGCGACAGTCGGGCGACGCGGCGGGAACCTTTTCCACGTTGGATCTCACGATTCGTCGCGGCACAGCCGATGGCCCTCCGGCGAGTAACATCAAGGTTTCCACGACGGGGAAGTGGTTCGGGGAAGACACGATCACGGTGGACGAAGTACCCGATAAAAATGGACATCTCTTCTTGGGACCGATCCGGCAAGGGCAATACAAGCTTGTCCTCCTGGACCCGAATTCGGGCCTAACGCTTGAGCGCTCCCTGACGCTCTTCGGGGGACGAAAGGTAATTTCCATAGTAGCCCCCTTCGCTGAAGCCGCCAAGGTGGATTTCGATCTAGGGTTGCCCGACTATACGAACGACGAGCACCAACTGGTTCACGCCCAGTTGGAAATCAAATGGAATCGGGATGGCGACACTTGGAAGTCTAGCTATGATCTTCTCGGCGGCGGCGAAGGTATGTGGGAAGCAAAGAATATCAAACCCAGAAAAGGTACTACAGCAACCAAAGACCGACTCGGCCGTCATCTTCGGGTCGATTTAATTCAGTGGTCGAGTCGTTTGGATCAGTCCAGTGTACCGCTGGGAGCCGCTTTCGAACGGCAGCGCCCCATAAGCCTTAATTTGCCGGCACAGTCGCGTATCCATATATCACCGCTCAATGGAACTTTCTCGATGCGCTCGACCGCGACTCACGAGTTCTATGAACTGGCTCGGTCCGACTCCGACGAGTTACTATTTACTCTCACCTCGCCGTTGAATATGGGGGCCCAAGAATTTTTTGTGGGCGATGGCCCCGAGCAACGATTCGATGTGTCGCTTCCACAGTCTTTTCTCGACGCCTTTACGCGAGAGACACAAATCTGGCGGAACACTATAGACATCCCCGACGAGGCGCTAGCGTCGGTCATCGGAATAAATCTCGATTTCGAAACCGATGTATTTGTCGAAGCGCACGAGGTACCTCTCATCGGAGTCGGAACTCCTGGACAAGACGGGCGTTGGCCACGCGTCGACAGTACGGGTGAAAACTTTCGCCTCGCACGAGACGAGGTGGAAAAGGGAGTCTACATTCCCATTCCCGATGCTCTCAATCTTCAAGCCCATCCTGCTTCCACGCGGTGCATTCTGGCAATCAAAGGCGAATGGGAAAAAGATTCAACAACTGTCGCGTTCGCTGTAAAGTCCCCTTGGGAGTTCGAGGCTCCGGAAACCGCCAGCGCTGTCAGCGTCGAGCAAAACCCTTTTTGGCGACGATCAGATAGGGACGGCCGAGAAGTCCCAAGAATCCCAAGAGACCCAAGACGTAGAAATGAGACGTGGCTTCGGATCGACATCACGGACCTGGTTCGAAGCGCCAGCTCCGCCAATCCTCTTCACGGCGTTCTTATTCGCAACGCCGGCGAAAGGTTAAACCTGTACAATGGATCATCCGATCAAGAAGACGAGGCCGAACGCGCGCGCCCGCATCTACTTCTCTTCGACATGCCAGACTACACACAGGCAAAGGCGGAAACTCCAGAGGCGATCCGCAAAGCATACGAGAAGGCCGCGAATGCGCCGCGGGTGCTTCCGGCCCTGAGAGAGCCGGAGCGATACACTCCGGAGACCGTCAAGATTTCCCTAGTCGGAAGTGAGGTCGAGAAACGCCTGCTGGATGCCTATTCGGACATTGCAACAAAGGTGGAAATACGCGACGCCAAGGATAAAGATGGGAGGGTGTTTGGGCTTACCTCGGCCAATCTTTCCGAAATCGAAGTACTCACCGAGATTGGTTTACAGGATAACGATATTCTGAGATCGATCAATGGCAATGGCATCGACACCGCCGAGGAAATCCTGAACGTATTGAAGGGTTACTCAGGTACGCGTTTTTTTCGTATAGAAATCATGCGCGATGGGAAGCCGCTGAGGCTGGAGTATAACCTGCAACGATGACTGAAACGCGCGGCATGGATCGCAAGCGTTCTCGCGAGCCAGAATGCCTCTGCGTACATCCAAAATGCGAGCCTAGTACGGCAACACCAGCAACCCAAAATACCCCGAAGGCGCATAGGCCTGCTCCGCCCCGAAGCGGATAGCCGTGGGCGTACCCATGACATCGTCAAGGCTAATCAGTGCGCCTTCCTCCGCGAATTCGTACGCCGCCACCGCGCCCGACCCGATGCTCACATACACCCGGTCATCCTGCGCGCCGAGCAGGGAGATCCACGAATTGCTCACGCGTACCGGGTCTAGCTGGGTGATTGTCCCATCGTCCGAATCGATGGATGCGGCCGCCAGAGAATAGCCGTCCGTATAGCCCGTCGCGTATACGTGGCTGCCCGCCCCGGTTATGCCCCAAAACCCGTCCGGCAAGTCGATGCTGTCCAGCGGCGTGACATCGCCCGAGCCGTCCCAACGCACCGTCTGAAGCATGTGATCTGTGGATCCATCCAGGAAGAAGGCATACTGATAATCTTCCAGCGTCAGGACATCCGTGCCCGGATCGTATTGGAGAAAAACGCCCGGCACATTCGCGGCGGGTCCTTCTACGCCGGCGACCACGTCGAGTTCGACGATGTGATAGGCCGTGCGCGAGAGAATGTCGTCGAGCAGAACCGATTCCTGGGTCGAGATATACAGCTTGCCACCCGCTTCGTTGACCGACAAGACCGGGTCGTACGCGAGGCCCACCGTCGATGTCCAATCGAGCGAATCGAGGTTGACCAGCGCGACGCCTTCGTTGGCCTCCCCCCCGCCGTAGACCACATCGTAGGAGTCGCTATACCCGCGCAACGCCAACGTCGAGCCCAACACGAAGGCCCTGTCTTCAAAGCCGCCGTAGTAATAGGGGTCGGCAACGATGGATTTCTCCTCAAAATCGTCCTCGGCAATTCCGACCGGATAGGGGCCGTAATACCAATAGCTCGGCGAGATACCCACCTCCACCGTTCCGCGGAACGTGGGGATGGCCGCGTCGCTCAAGTCGAACGCCGCAACGACATAGCCCGGCTCATCCTCCCAAACCGTGCCGACCACGGCCAGCGTCGAGCCCGCGAGATAGGCGCCCGTAAACGCGCCGATTTCCAGCTCGAATTCTTCAAGCGTATCCAAGTTTTCGTCAACCAAACGGACCACCGTCACGGCTTCGTCGACCCGGGAAACCAACTCGACGCCAAGAGTCGGAGACACCTCAATAAAATCCACTACGTATTCGGCCAGCGTAATCGAGTTGACGACTTCCGGGCTGTCCAAGTCCGACCCATCAATGACCGCAAGCTGCTCCGTCGTTACGCCGTAGAAGAGGCCATCGTAGTCGAAGGAGCGAAGTATGGACCCTTGTAGATCGACGAACCCGCGCGCCGTCAATTTGTCGCCGTCGTACGAGACGAACTGGAGCCGATCAAAGCCGCCATAGCCGTTCCAACCGCTAAAGGGAACGATAATCAGATCATCCAGGACGGTAAAGGCCTTCACGTCTTCATACGCGTTCGACCAACTCCAATTCTCGCCGAACGATACGCGGTCCGCCAGAGTAGGCTCGCCCGAAACATCGAAAATACTTACGCTGACCTTACGCCCGTCCGTATCGTCCACGCCCAGCGCTATCAAGCGATCGCCTTGCGGCACGATATGCGTCGAATAGCCGGTCACCTCCAATTCCCCGAGCACCGTGGGGTCCGTGGGGTCTGACAGGTCGAGAACAAAAAGCGGATCGACCACCAGGAACGTCACGATATACGCCCGGTCGCCATCGAATCGAGTCGCGAACAGCGTTTCGCCTTGCGCGGCCACAATCTCTTTTTCCGCCAGTCGCTCCAGCGTGGACAGGTCGAACGTGGACACCAGCGTGCGCCGCGTCCGGCCCCAATCAATCGACACGACGCGGAGTACGCCTTGCCATGCGTCCATTTTGAATCGGTCCGGTACCTGCCCCTGCACGCTCATCGTGCCGACCACCGCGATTCCGCCCGCCGGGTCCGTGATATCCACATACGTGATTTCCGTGCCGCCGCCGGCACCGGATGGCGCGGCCACGAACAACGCGGTCGAAGTTACATGAATCTGCTGGCCGGTGCCCGCAAAAGAAATCTGCGCCGCCTCAACGATATTCTCGGGGTCCGCAACATTCACACTCGTAATCCACGTTTCCGGTCCCTGCTGCTTGAAGAGGACATCCCCTTCCCAATACCAGAAAAATTGCGCGCTTACCGTGTACAGGATATCGCCGACGAGGCGGCTGTCTACCAAGTCGCCATCCATATCGAAGGACGAGACAATTTCGGAGTCTTCCGGCGTCGTCACATCCACAATGTATAACCGCGAGTCGACGGGCGACCCTACGATTCCTGATTCAGCCACGGTAAATTCCCTCGCCTGGCCGACTAGCACATAGGCGCGATCACCGTCGAGGTACATATCGCGGGGCAATCCGCGCGTAGGCAATTGGACCAGGATTTCCTCCGTCGTCAAGTCGACAATCGTAAGGCCGCGGTATTGATTCAGAATATAGAGCAGGTTGCCGTCCCGGCGAATGACGTCGGGCTCGACGACATCGCGCTGAACCGCGGCGTCCCCCTCTCCTTCAGCCCCGTCATCGGTCTGCGACGGGGCTCCGCCGAATGCTACGGCGTCGCCGAAAAAACCGTTACCGAACCCGCCGGTAGCACTGGTGAATTCGTAGGTACGTTGACCGAGCCATGGACAACCCGTGAGCACGGTTAAAACGAGAGCAGCCAAAATTATTCGGGAAAAGTTAGCCATAGTTCCAACTCCTCGGCGCGCTTCCACACGCGCCATCAAATTCACTCGTCTAGCCCGGGCTGAGCGCTGAGGCCTACCTTGCCCGATGCGTCCTGCAACGCGCGTATAAACTCGGCTTCGAGCAGTATGCCTTCCTGTTCACACTTGCCGACCCAGACCCACGCCTGATCATAATTCTGACGGCGAAAGTGGAGGCGGGCCATTTTTCTGTGAACGCCCGTGTGTCCAGGATCAAAGATCAACGCAGAAGCCCACGCTTCGGTCGCGCCCTGCCAATCCTCTATATTATACCGCGCAAGCCCGAGGCCGTAAAATAGGTTCGGGTTTGACGGGTTCAAGGCGACCGCTTTCCCAAATTGAGCCACCGCCTCGCTGTTCTTCCCGAGTCGTAACAACAGGTGCGCCGTCTCCTGCTGGATCCGCGCATCCGAAGGAAAGAGGATCGAGAGCCTCAAAAGGGGATCAAGAAGATCCTCCCATTCGCCCAACCCTTCCAAAAGGATAGAATAATTGCGCAAGATCGTGGCGTCGTCCGGCGTAATAGCCAGCGCCTGCTTGTACGCGGCTGCCGCGGCCTCCATGTTTCCCGCGTATCGGTGGCACAACCCGGCGTTGCACAGCGCCCCCACATGCTCCGGGTCGACTTCCAGGGCGGTCTCATAGGCCGACAACGCTTCATCGAAGCGGCGGAAGTCGAAGAGCGCATTCCCAAGTCGGTACCAGGTATCGCCGTCTCTACGCGCCGCTTCCGCAATCCCGGTCAACCGCTCGATTTCAGCCTCTTGCGCTTCCAAGGCTAATTCTTCAGGTGTAAGCGGCTCTTCCTCGGGTGTTGTGGCGCAGCCCGAGAGCGTCCCCGCCACCATCATTACGATTATCCACGTTCTATATAGCAAGTCTCGTCTCCCCTAGGCTACCGAATCATCTGTCGGATATCGTAAGCCCATGCGGCGAGACTTGCAAGGGCCAAAGAAGGGTTTCTGAAAATTTCAGCGGTAGAAACAGGATCTAATAAGTCAAAATGCGCGAGCTCGGTGAATTATCCGGACCAGGCCTTAATCGCCCAAAAGTTTTCGGCCATAGTAAAATCCTGCTCCCGCACCGATAGCGCTTAGTATCACCGCCGACATAAGTCCAATCTGCCCGCCAACCCATCCTCCGGCGGAACTTCCGACAACCATGCCAATGAACCCAGCGAATTTTTCCATTGAAGCTCCTCGTTTTCGGCTCCGCGACCGACTTTATCCTGCGCCATCAACTCGCGCACAAGCCCGCGCCAGACGCGCGAGTCCTTCTTCTACTTCGTTTGCTGTGATGAGCATGGATGGCCCTATGCGCACGACCTGACCATGAAGCCCGCCGAGACCCAGCAAGAGACCTTCTTCGCGCGCGGCTTCCAGGAGTTGCGAAGCCTTTCGTGGAGATGGGGTCTTCGATTCGGGGCCTTCGACCAACTCGATCGCCTGGATGAGTCCCATCCCCCGCGCCTCGCCGATCCAGGGGTGACGGGCCCGCAATGCTTCTAAGCCCTTTCGCACCTGGCGGCCTCTGGCCTCACTAATTCCGGGCGTGTTTTCCTGCTGCATGACGTGCAGCGTTGCCTCAACCGCCGCCATACAAATGGGATTCCCGCCGTAGGTGGAGAAGGTTTTCGCGGTCCATGCGTCAGCGATCTCGGCGCGGGCGATGGTCGCGCCTACGGGGAACCCGCTGGCGATCCCTTTGGCCATGACCATGATGTCGGGCTCCACGCCCCAATGTTCGATGCCGAACCACTTGCCGCCCGTGCGCCCGAAGCCCGTCTGCACTTCGTCGCAGATAAAGAGGCCACCGCGCTCTCGAATCAATGCGGCTGCGCGGCGAAAATAGCCCGGCGGAGGCACGATGTAACCGCCCACGCCTTGAATGGTTTCAGCGAAGAAAGCGGCGGGCTTGCCGTCGGTCATGGTATCGAGGGTCTCTTCCAAATCATGGATGAAGAAATCTTCGTGCTCTTGTATGGACGCCTCCGGGCCCAAGGGCGATCGGTAGGTGTAAGGCGACGCGGCGTGTACGATACCGGATGCGGAAGTAGGCACCGGACGCCACGGCGCGTGTGCCGTGAGCGCGGTCGCCAGCGCCGTGCGTCCTGAGTAACCATGGCGCAGCGCAACGATTTCATGGCGCCCCGTGTAGACCCGCGCCAGCATGATCGCGGTCTCGACCGCTTCCGATCCGCTATTCGTGAAGTAGGATTTCTGGAGGTCGCCCGGCGTCATGTCATTCAAACGGCGGGCCGCGCTCGCTTGGTTTTCCGTGACGTACAACGTCGAAGTATGGCCTAGCGTTGCGACTTGTTCCTGGACGCGCGCCACGACAGCGGGATGGCAGTGGCCCAAAGAGGTCGTGAGCACGCCGGCAAACAAATCCAGATAGTCGCGTCCATCGGCATCGGTAACCCACACCCCTTGCGCCGACTTAATCACGACGGGACGCCGGTAAAGCGGTTTGACGGCGGGGAACAAGTACGCCTCGTGTTCATCAAGAATCGCTTTGGCGGATGCGGACTCGGCTGAGACCAACGGCATGACCTATTCTCCTTTTGGAAAACTACATGGCTTAATGGGCGAAGATAGTAATTTTACCGAAAACGTGATCGAATTCCCGAATAGTTTCGGCGTCTCAGCGCGGAAGGCTTGATGCCCAGGTTGGAAGACATCCGTTCCACCGATGCCGTTGATATATTGCCCCGAAGGGGATCCGGCACCGAAGGTTCTTCAAGACTATGCTGCCTTCATCTCTGAGAAGTCCTACAAAGGACAAGATAATTCTCGATCATTTCCCAAAACCTGTGAACCGGAATAAACTTTGCCTCTTAATAGCGGGAGCTTATCGCGACTTCGGGCCGCTGGCAAAATCATGGTTAGTCTTTTATCTACAGGTGTTTACGCCCCTGCCTCGGTGGCCATCTGATTGTCTCAAAAGGTAATTTCCACTTACGGGCAACGTAACCAAAACGGGTATAATGGACACTAATAATGCGAAACGAGATGGCGGCTTAGTGGCCGGCGTCGGATCGCCGAACGAGAGGTGTTTTTTTGGAGCCGTTGCCTAACGATGAAGATCGACGCGACATCGCGGCCAGCCTTGACGGCGATGAACGCTCCTTCGCCCGACTGGTAGCACGGTACGAGGGTACCGTCGCGAGTCAGATGTGGCGATTTTCGCGGGACGAGTCGGAGTTGGAGTCGCTGACGCAGGAAGTTTTTGTCGAGGCCTACTTTAGTCTTCCGGGCTATAAGGCGAAAGCGCCGTTTTTGCATTGGCTACGGCGCATTGCAACCCGCGTCGGATATCGATTTTGGAAACACCAGGCCCGGGAAAGGGACCGACGCCAGACGCTGGATACCTGCCGGGCCGATTTCGAGACTTCGACGAAGCCCAAGGTTCCGTCCGAAGCGGGAGAACGGCTGTTCGGCATGTTGGAGCTGTTGCCACCAAAAGATCGCCTGGTGTTGACCTTGCTGTATTTTGAAGAATTGGATACACGCGAAATCGGCGAGCGGCTTGGGTGGTCGCGGTCGTTGGTGAAGGTGCGCGCATTTCGTGCGCGAAAAAAACTGAAGACGATGCTTGAAGACGAAGGATTGGGTGGAATCGGCTATGCACGATCTACTACATGAACTAGATCAATTGGCTGCCTTGGCGCGGCGTGAAGCCGCTCCGGAGATCGACGTTCTCGGCGGAGTCCTCCACGACATCCGCGTACGCGAAGGGGATTTCGGTAGCCCCGTGATGGTGCTGGTCATCGGCGCTGCCTTGGCGGCCGGGGTAATTATGGCCTTCAGCATTCCGCTGTATCAATCGCTGACGGATCCGCTTGGCCCGCTCTTTCAAATGACACAAAACATCCCACTGTGAGGTTTCAGTTATGACAGACACACACGAAACATCGAACTTGCCGAGGCCGCCGCGGCGCTCTTGGCGGGGCCTCGTCTTCGGGCTCATCCTTCTGACGTCGGGAGCCGCGATTGGCGCGGGATCGGCAGTGTTCTTTGTCGAGCGGCAAATGGTTAGCGCACAAAATGAAACTCCTGAGGACGCATCGGATCGCTGGTCGAGAGACTGGAAATCACGGTTGGACCTCACGCAAGAACAATCAAAGGAAATTCGAACGATTTTTCACAAGCACCATGTGGCCATGGTAGCTATCCGTAAAGAGATGCGGCCAATGTTTCAAGCAGAACTGGAAACATTGCAAACCGAAGTGAACGCCTTATTGACACCGAAGCAAGCCGAGCACTTTGAAAAAAGGTGGACCGCTATGCGCAAACGCTGGATGCCGCATCGTGGGCCCGGCAATATGGACCGTCGGCACGGCGGGAAGGATGGCCGTCCGCAACGAATGCGCCCCACCGCCGGAAGCCCGCTTCGTGATAGGAACGAGCCGCCTCCGGAGAATTCGCCCTCGCAGTAGAAAGCCGGCGGTACGATCACGATTGAAACTCGGCTACGTAGCGCTGCCGCTGGATTGGAGTGGTGCCTTCAAAAAGGTCTTGCTTCGTCACGAGGGTCGTCTGTCGGATCATCGAAGGGACGGCGTAGCGCTACGCGCGTAACTCGTAGGACGACAACCTTACCTGTCTTTGCGAGGAGCGAAGCGACGCGGCAATCTCATCAACCCACGACTGGCCACCTCTGCAACCCACAGCCACCCAAAAGATCCTGCCCTTAACATGAGCAACGCGACACGGCAATCTCCTCGCCACCTGTTGGCTAATTTGGACGCTGGCATGAAGACGCCTCGTCGATTAGACACCCCATTACAAACTGAAGCAGAATGCCGCAGCCGCTTGCACAAGCCGGTTGCGAATAAAGTTGATCCAAGACCCGCACTTCCTATATCCCGTGGTGAAGCAAAAAAAAGATTCGGCAGGTCCAAATGAAAACCCATAAGGATAGTCAAGAAATGAATGGCAATTACGTTGCACGTTGGACACAGTTTCTCGCATTGGGAATCGTTATCGCCGGGATTTCCTGCGGGTCGACTACCACGGCGCAGCAAGGCACGACGGACGGCCAGTGGCTTTCCTACGGTGGCGACAAGGGCAGCACGAAATACGCGCCTCTGAATCAAATTACACGCGAGAACTTCAGCAGCCTCAAGGTCGTTTGGCAATGGCAGTCTATCGATGCGGAGGTCATGGCGTTGGACGGGGTTCAGGTGAAACCCCAAGTCTACAAGTCCACGCCTCTTATGGCGAATGGCGTCCTCTACACCACAACCACGTTCAGCCAGGTCGTGGCTATTGACGCTGGGACAGGTGAGATGCTCTGGAAGTACGATTCCGGCAGTTGGCGCGACGGAACGACCGCGACGACCTGGTTTGTCCATCGCGGCGTCTCCTATTGGGTCGATGGCGACGACGAGCGAATTATCCTCGCGGCCGGCAACAAGCATCTTATTGCGCTCGATGCCAAAACTGGGAAACCCATTGTCGATTTTGGCGACGGCGGGCATGTAGATCTGGCCCAAGGGCTTAACCGGTCGATTCCGCAACCCAGACATAAGAACAACTCGCCGCCCATTATCTGCCGGGACGTAATCGTAGTGGGCTCCGCGATTAGCGACCGTCCCCCAACGATGGAGTATGTCCGAGGCGACATCCGCGGTTACGATGTGCGTACGGGCGAGAAGCTGTGGCAATTCCATTCCGTGCCGCAAGAGGGCGAGTTTGGCGTCGAGACCTGGGAGAACGACTCCTGGAAATACTCGGGCAACACCAACGTCTGGACCCTCATGAGCGCAGACGAGGATCTGGGCTATGTGTACCTCCCCTTCGGCGCGGCCACCAACGATTACTACGGCGGCCACCGTCCCGGTGACAACCTCTTCGCCAACAGCCTCGTCTGCCTCGATGCCCGGACCGGGGAACGCATCTGGCATTTCCAAACGATTCATCACGATATATGGGACTACGACCTGCCCGCCGCGCCGAATCTCGTCGATGTCGTTGTAGACGGTAAGCCGATCAAGGCGGTGGCCCAAATGGGTAAGACCGGTTTCTGCTACGTGTTCGACCGAGTGACGGGCGAACCCGTATGGCCGATTCCCGAAGTGCCTGTGCCGCAATCCACGGTCCCCGGTGAAAAAACCTCCCCGACCCAGCCTATGCCGACGAAGCCGCCGCCTTTTTCGGCGCAGGGCGTCACCGAGGAAACCCTGATGGATCTGACGCCCGAGTTACGGCAAGAGGCGCTTGAGATTGTCAGCGAATACGGGTTTAGCCCGCTTTTTAATCCCCCGAACGAGAAGGGCGTATTTATGACGCCCGGCGACGGCGGCGGGGCGAATTGGAGTGGGGCCGCGCTAGACCCCGAAACATCCATCATCTACGTGTCGTCCATTTCCTATACCAGATTGATGGGATTGACGAAGCCGGATCCAAATCGCTCCAACATGAGATACGTCGTGTCGCCGAGTGTTCTGAAGGGCCCCTTCGGTTTATCCCTGCTGAAGCCGCCGTATTCGCGGATAACCGCAATCGACCTGAAGACAGGAACTCACGTCTGGATGAAACCCATGGGCGATGGCCCCAGAGATCACCCGAAGCTGAAGCACTTGAACCTTCCCCAAATGGGCGGAGGCGGGCGGGCCTTCCCGCTGGCGATGAAGAATCTCTTAATCGTCGGGCACGACACCAAAGTGATGGCCCTAAACAAGGCGACAGGAGAATTGATCGGAGAACTGGATCTACAAAGTGTGAACGGGGCCGCGCTCGGGCGCGTCTCAGGCGCTCCGATGACCTACATGCACGAGGGCAAACAGTACATCGCCGTGGCCCTGAGCCAAGAAGAGGGCAGACAGCAACTCGTAGCATTCTCTCTCCCCTAACCGCTCAAACGCGCAGGGGCGAATTGTGAAAAAAGCCACTAATCAAGAGGAAACACCTGAATGTGGGACCGCCGCCCTCGGCGGTCGTGGGGCGTGAAGGGCCTTTCCGTCTTCGAAAAGCGCTAGCTCAGCTCGCGAGTACGCTCGCCCTCCCAGAGTAAACCGAGCGGTAGGGTTGACCCTGGCTCGGCTGAAGTTCATAGTGGCCGCTCAAAATCGACGAGTGATTTCACATACAAAGGAGAATACACATGGCCATCAAAGGCATCGATCATCTTGTTGTCCGCGTCAAAGATCTTGACGTGGCTATTGAAAGCTACAAGAATCTGGGTATGGAGCTGTCGCGCACGATGGAAACGGACGGTATCGGCAAGCAGGCCATCTTCACGCTGCCGGATGGCACGTTCGTGGAACTGGTCGCGCCGACCGATCCCAATTCGCCGGTGGGCAAGGCCATCGAAAGCCGCGGCGAAGGCGTACATACCGTGGCCTTTGCCGTGGATGACCTGGAGTCCGTGGTCGGTACGATGAAGGATGGCGGCGCGCGAGTCATTCAGTCGGACAACATGCCCGGCCAAGCCTTCGTGCATCCGAAATCATCGCATGGCGTCCTATTGCAAATGAGCCAGAAGAAGTCCTAAGGCATTCGTCGACCGATCTGTTCGCTATGGATGTGGGGGCCTGCGCCTGAAGTAAACCAATAAAGCGAGTCCAATACGAAGGGGGAAATGTCATGAGCAGTAAATCCATCTCTACCTGGGTGCGAATCCTCCTGTTGGGAATGCTTCTTTCCTGGACCGGCCACGGATCAATTGCCGTGGCCCAGCAAGGTACGACGGACGGCCAATGGCTATCTTATGGTGGGGACAACGGCAGCACGAAGTATGCGCCCCTGGATCAGATTACGCCGGACAACTTCGGTAGCCTTGAGATCGCCTGGCAGTGGGAGTCTATCGACGCGGACGTGACGGCACAGGAGGGTGTTCGCGTGAGGCCCCAACAATTCGAATCGACGCCGCTTATGGCGAACGGTGTCCTCTACACGAGCACCTCGTTTAGCCAAGTGGCTGCTATCGACGCAGGCAGCGGCGAGACACTATGGAAGTACGATCCCGGAAGTTGGAAGGAAGGGCGACCGGCCAATATAGGCTTCATCCACCGCGGTGTCTCCTATTGGCGCGATGGCGATGACGAACGAATTATTATCGCTACCGGCCACAGCCACCTCATCGCGCTCGATGCGAAGACCGGAAAACCTATTCCCGGGTTCGGCGACGATGGACACGTAGACTTGAGGAAAGGCCTCAGCCGGCCCGCTCCGCTATCTGCTCATCAAGTCAATTCACCGCCCATTATCTGTCGAGGCGTAATCGTGGTCGGATCCGTGATACGAGACCGCCCACCGACCAAGGCGTTTGTCCGCGGCGATGTCCGCGGGTACGACGTGCGCACCGGCGAAAAGCTGTGGCAGTTTCATTCCATCCCCCAGGAGGGCGAGTTCGGCCAGGAAACTTGGGAAAACGACTCCTGGAAATACACGGGCAACACAAATGTTTGGTCCCTCATGAGCGCAGACGAGGATCTCGGCTACGTTTACCTTCCCTTCGGCGCGGCCACCAACGATTTCTACGGCGGCCATCGTCCCGGCGACAACCTGTTCGCCAACAGCCTCGTCTGTCTCAACGTCAAGACCGGAGAACGCGTCTGGCATTTCCAAACCGTCCACCATGACTTGTGGGATTATGACCTCCCCTGCGCACCGAACCTCCTCGATGTTGTTGTGGACGGCAAAGCAATCAAAGCCGTAGCCCAGTTCGGCAAAACCGGCTTCTGTTACGTATTCGACCGCGTGACGGGCGAGCCCGTTTGGCCCATCCCCGAAGTGCCTGTGCCTCAGTCCACGGTTCCGGGCGAGAAAACTTCTCCGACACAGCCCATGCCCACGAAGCCGCCTCCCTTCTCAGCACAGGGCGTGACCGAGGAGAACCTAATAGACTTAACGCCTGAAATTAGACAAGAGGCGCTAAGAATCGTCAAAGAATTCGGTTTTAGCCCTCTATTCACACCACCATCCGAGAAGGGCGTGTTCATGACTCCCGGCGACGGTGGTGGAGCAAATTTCATGGGGGCCGCGTTGGACCCTGAATCAGCGATTCTTTATGTATCATCCCAGTCCTATACCAGAATGCTGGGATTGGTTAAGCCCGATCCGAGCCGTTCGGATATGGACTACGTCGTGTCCATCCGCGGTACAAAGGGTCCGTTCGGTTTGCCGCTGATTAAGCCGCCCTATTCCCGAATTACCGCCATTGATATGAAGACCGGTACCCACGCCTGGATGAAGCCTATGGGCGATGGACACAGATATCACCCGAAGCTAAGACACTTGAACCTACCGCCGATGGGTCAAGGTGGATGGTCCTTTCCGATGGCTACGAAGACGCTCCTGATAGCTGTGCACAGGGATAATGTGATAGCCATGGACAAGACGACCGGGGAATCAATCGGATTAGTGGAGCTGAAAAATGCGGGCGGGGAGTCTCTCGGGCGCGTTACAGGCGCTCCGATGACGTATATGCATGAGGGTAAGCAGTACATCGCCGTGGCTTTAAATGGGCGAAGGGGGGATCCGAATCGTCCGAGTCAACGAATCGTCGCGCTGGCCCTTCCATAGAGGCACATCGCCAAGACGCCGTTTTCCGTTAAACCGTAACTGGCAATTTATCGTAATGGCTGGTACACTTTCGCTAATCTGGGCAATGGGGCTCAGTCGATTTTCGAGGTTTTGTCTTAATGAGTAGATCTCTTATCCAAATGGCGATAGGCTGTTCGATATTACTGGGGCTGAGCGGTATCCCAACGGTGGCTGCGGAGCAGGTATCCGTGTCATTGGGAATGGTGGACAGTCAGGGCGCACCCAATGTTACGGTGCCGATCTTTTTAGACTCCGCAACGACCCCACCAGCGGCGATCATTTTTGATATTCAATATAACGGCTTTTTGATGAATGTGCTGGGTGTGAATGCGCTCTCGGCTACGACGGAAGCGGGTAAATCACTTAGCTACGAAATCCTCGATTCGGGCCGTCTTCGCATCGTGATCGGCGGGATCAATCAGAATGAGATCAGTCCGGGTCCGCTTGCGGAAATCGAGCTCGAATTGGACTTGCTCGCCATCAAAAGTGACAAATCGCTGGCCATAACTTCAGCCGCGAAAGCCGATACGATTCTGTATTTTCGGGGTTTGCTCAAGTCGGCCGCGGACAAAGATGCCGAGAGCCTCGATATGGAGGTAGCGCTTGGCGGAATTATTGTCGATAGCGCGCTGCTGGCGGCGGTGCCGAGCGCGGGGGCGGTTGCGCTCATCGTTCTCGTTTTGCTCCTTCTGGTGCTGTTCAAGTATGCCTCGCGCGGAGGACGTATAGCGGTGCTAGTGTTCGTGGGAACGCTTTTGACCATTTCGGTCGTAGCGGCCAGAACAGCTGGCGACCTGAATGACTCGGATACGGCCGATGCGGTTGACATGGCGCTGTTCATTGACAAGGTACTTGATCGCATCTCGGATATTCATACCGATATGGATTTCTCGGGTGTTACGGATGCGCGGGATTACCAGTTGCTGGTGTTGGCGATTTTGGGCGGTGACGCCGGTTTGGATTCGGATTCAGACGGAATTTTGGATAGTGTCGAGGAGGATCTCGGTACCAATATTTTGCTCGCAGACTCGGACGGAGACGGTATCGATGACTACGATGAGTTGATACAGGGTAGAAATCCCCGTATCTCAGGTGAAGGCGAGGGTGAAGGTGAAGGCGAGGGTGAAGGTGAGGGTGAAGGCGAAGGCGAAGGCGGGAGTGAGGGCGAAGGTGAGGGCGAAGGTGAAGGTGAAGGTGAAGGTGAAGGTGAAGGTGAAGGTGAAGGTGAAG
>JAPYPO010000492.1 GCA_029937645.1 Candidatus Hydrogenedentota bacterium | reverse complement strand
CGAATATTCGGTATCGGCAGGGCATCGTACTGGCCGACAAGCAGGTGATCGGGCGGATGTGGTCGCCTTTGCTGGAACGTGCAACCCTCCACCTCGAAGCCGAGTTCATGGTGGGCGATGAAGTCCGCTGTTCCGCCACGCAGCGCGGGTGTTTCGTCGAGAGCGACACCATGCGGCTGGTCCGACTGCCCACGCGTTTGCGCGAGGCGTACGACGCGTCGTAGAGGGAAGCCCCCTACTCCGCTTAATCTTTCTGAAGCCACTGGATCTCTACCGGTTAGACTGAAGGGTGCGCGGGCGTCTCGCCCGCAATAATTGGCGGGCAGGATGCCCGCCCTCCCCTTTTTGTTGAATCGAGCCGGCCGTGTTTGGAAGCCCTCTTCATTGCTGGTGGATATCGAACATTCCATGATCGTGATCCCGTTTGGGATGCTTTGGTATCATCCCCGCCTCGCGTGTTGGAAATCCGCCGGCGCATAACGCCCGGCTACGAAGGTATACTCGACCCATGCCCCCGAAAAAGAAGCCATCGGTTCACGACACCATCGTCATCAAAGGTGCCCGTGAACATAATCTGAAGAACCTGAATGTCATCATTCCACGGAACCAGCTCGTGGTGATTACGGGGCTGAGCGGTTCGGGGAAATCGAGCCTCGCCTTTGACACGATTTACGCCGAAGGACAGCGCCGGTATGTCGAGAGTTTGTCGGCCTACGCGCGCCAATTTCTTGACCAGATGGACAAGCCGGATGTGGACTACATCGAGGGGCTGAGCCCTGCGATTTCGATCGAGCATACGACGACGCACCGGAATCCGCGCTCGACCGTCGGGACTGTTACCGAAATTTATGACTACCTGCGCCTTCTCTTCGCGCGGGTCGGCACGCCTCACTGCCACATCTGCGGGAAGGTCATCGAATCGCAAACGCCACAGAAAATCGTAGACTCCATTCTCCTCTACCCGGAGAAGACGAAGGTCCAACTACTCGCGCCCCTCGTCCGCCAGCGCAAAGGGACCTATCAAAAAATATTCGAGGACGTGAAACGGCAGGGCTTCGTCCGCGTCCGCGTCGATGGTAAATTCCATTCCGTCGACGACGACATCAAGCTTGCCCGCTACAAGAAACACGATATTGATGTGGTCGTCGACCGGCTTGTCGTCAAGAAAGGCCTGGGCAAGCGGCTTACCGATTCGGTCGAGACCTGCCTCAAGTTGGGCAAAGGCATCCTGCGTATCTACCGCGAATCTCCCCAAGGCGAGGTCAGCGAGACGCTTCAAAGCGAACATTTCGCCTGTGTCGATTGTGGCATCAGTTTTGAAGAACTTGCCCCGCGCATGTTTTCCTTCAACAGCCCGCACGGGGCTTGCCCCGAATGCACGGGCCTTGGCACGACCATGGAAATCGACCCGGAATTGGTCGTGCCCGATCCGTCCTTAGCGCTTAGCGAAAGCGCCATGCGCCCCTGGAGCATGCGTAAGCTCATGGATGGCTGGTATCGCCGCGCACTCGAATGCGTCTGTGAACACTACGGCCAAGACATGAACACGCCTTTCGAGGATCTCCCCGAATCCTTTCAGGAGATTATTCTCCACGGGTCGGGCACGGAAGTCGTCGCCTTCAGTTATACCTCGAAAAAGAGGAAATCGTCGCACGAAGTCTCGCGGCCCTTCGAGGGCGTTATTCCTAACATCCAGCGCCGTTTCCGCGAGACCACCTCGAACCGGCAGCGCGAGCTTATCGGGCAATTTATGGCCACCCAGCCCTGCCATGCTTGCAACGGCGCGCGCCTTCGCCCCGAGGCCCTCGCGGTCCGGCTCGGCAAGGTCTCGATCATCGATGTGACCGGCATGTCCATCGGCGAGTCGGAGGCGTTCTTCAAGAAATTGAAATTGACTAAAACCCAGAAAGTCATCGCCGAACGCGTCCTCAAGGAAATCCGGGAGCGCCTCGGTTTTCTCGTCAGCGTTGGCCTCGAATACCTCACCCTCGACCGTCACGCCGGATCGCTATCCGGCGGAGAGTCCCAGCGAATCCGCCTCGCGACCCAGATCGGATCGGGGCTCGTAGGCGTCCTCTACATCCTTGACGAGCCAAGCATCGGACTGCATCAGCGCGACAACGACCGCCTGATCGCGACGCTACAGCGGCTTAAGGCGTTGGGCAACACCGTCATCGTAGTCGAGCACGACGAAGACACCATTCGGGTCGCCGACCACGTCATCGACATGGGGCCGGGCGCGGGCGTTCACGGCGGCGAAATCGTTGCCCAAGGAACGCCAAAACAAATCATGGCCGAAAAGGAATCTCCGACGGGCCGGTTTCTATCGGGCGCGTTCGAGATTCACGCGCCGGAGATGTCCCGCAAATCCAACGGGAATTCGATATCCATTATCAAAGCCGAACACAACAACCTCCGCAAGGCCAGCGTCGAGATTCCCCTCGGGCTCTTCGTGTGCGTCACCGGCGTATCCGGCTCCGGCAAATCCAGCCTTATCAACGAAACCCTCTATCCAGCGGCCATGCGTGCGTTGCACGGTTCGATCCGCATGAAGCCCGGTAAACACGAAGCCATCACGGGCCTCGAACATATCGACAAGATTATCGACATCGATCAGTCACCCATCGGCCGCACCCCGCGCTCCAACCCCGCCACCTACACGGGACTCTTCTCCCCGATCCGCGACATCTTCACGAAGACGAAAGAGTCGCGCGCCAGGGGATATAAACCGGGGCGCTTTAGCTTCAACGTCAAGGGCGGGCGCTGCGAAGACTGCGAAGGTAACGGGCTCATCACCATCGAGATGCACTTCCTGCCCGACGTCTATGTCGCCTGCGAGGAATGCAACGGCGCGCGTTATAACCGCGACACCCTCGAAGTCTTGTACAAAGGCAAGAACGTCGCCGAAGTCCTCGACATGACCGTGGAGGACGCCTGCGAATTCTTCCGCAACATCCCGGCGGTATACTCAAAAGTACAGACCCTGAACGAAGTGGGCCTGGGGTATATCCGGCTCGGTCAAGCGGCCACGACACTCTCCGGTGGCGAAGCCCAGCGCGTCAAGCTAGCCACCGAACTCTCCAAACGTCAGACTGGTCGGACGCTCTACATCCTCGACGAACCCACGACCGGCTTGCACGCCATGGATGTAGACAAACTCCTCACCGTCCTCCACCGCCTCGTCGACAGCGGCAACACGGTCGTCGTCATCGAGCACAACCTCGACGTGATAAAAACAGCGGACTGGATCGTCGACCTAGGCC
>JAPYPO010000491.1 GCA_029937645.1 Candidatus Hydrogenedentota bacterium | reverse complement strand
AATCGATGCCGGCGGATCTCAAGATGACTCTTCCAAATGGGAAATCCGGGCTTAACCAAAGACCACTGCGCAAGAGAGATCTGGAAAAACTCTTCCGGTTTAGCTGCAAAGGCAAAAGGTGCCCCAAGGCCACTTGCATACAATCCACAGGCCGCCGCTGCGGTCTTAGTCATAAACGTTCTTCGTTTCATACTCGATACTCCTTACTCGGACATAGTCTCTAATCGGCGACGCAGCTAGACCTTCGTCACCAGCGGTCCCCAACCCTCACGCGGCTCGCGCGAGGCCATCTCGTTGATCTTCGGATCGTTGGTGATCTCGCCCGCCTCGTTCAATTCGATCTTCTTGCCCGCGCGGGCGCAGAGGTTGCCAAGCTGGATGTTCGCGGTCATGGGGCCGGAATAGCTGAAATTGGACTGGCTGAATTCGCGCGGCTTTTCACCCGCACAGGCCATAAAGAATTCTTGATGGTGTCCGGGAGAAGGTTCGAGGAGTTGTTTGGGCTCGCCAAATTCTTCGCGCTTAGCCTTCGGGATCAATTCCGTGCTGTTCCAGTAGTCGCCATTGACTAGCATCTTTCCTTCGGTGCCAACGACTAGATTTCCAGTACCGGGCAGGCTGAGCCCATCAACCTTGAGTTCCTCGGGCGTCTCCGGCATATACGGTTTTCCATTTTCATCCTTGCCCTCGTACCAGAAGGTCGTGAAGCCGGGCCGGTCGGCCGTGGCGCGATAGGTACTCTTCGCCACCATACCGGAGGGGAACTGATCCCCGACGGGTCCGGTCATAATAAGCGGCTCGACCGTTGCCGCATAGCCGGGATTCATGATCGCGTAGATTCCATCGGTAGTGTGACAGGCCATATCGCCCAGAGCGCCGGAGCCAAAATCGACGTAGCCCCGCCAGTTGAAGGTATGATACGGACCCCTCCCACCCCTACCGTCCCGGCGACCGGCGTAGGGCCTCATCGGTGCAGGGCCAACCCAGGCATCCCAGTCCATCGTATCTGGAATCGGGCTCGTGTAGTCCGGGCGGTTGCCGCCTTGCGGCCAAATGGGTCGGTTGGTCCACGTGTGAAACTCAAGCACATCCCCAATAGCTCCGGCCTTGACGTAATCGTAGGCCTTGCGCCAACCCTTGCCGGCGTGCCCCTGATTACCCATCTGCGTCACCACTGTGGAATTCTTGGCGTAGGCCGCTGTTAGCAACTGCGCCTCGCGGACTGACCAGGTGAGGGGCTTTTCCGTATAACAATGAATCCCCATGGAAACGGCGGTCATGGTGGGCGCAAAATGGGTGTGGTCCGGTGTCGAAACGAAGACTACATCGAGTTCGTCTCCATGGTTTTCGAAGAGCTTGCGCCAATCCGTGTAACCGGGCGCCTCTTCCCAGCCCTCTTTCCCGTGGACACCGCGCCATTGGTTTTTGTCAACGTCGGCAAAGCCGACACACTGAAGCGCCCGGCCGTGGCATGTGCCTGTATGGCTCCCAGCCTGCCCGCCCACCGCGACAAAACCTACCTGAAGTTTCTCGTTAAGTCCTTGCGCCCGTACAATGTTTGGAAACCCGAAAGCGGATGCCCCGCCAAGAACAGCAGCGCCTTTCACAAACTGACGGCGCGTAATCTTCGACATATATCTGCTCCTTAAGCAATTTCTACTGCTGGCTGTATCCGGCATTTCCCATAGGGGACGCCCGTGACCACCACGGGCACTTTGTCCACAATTGTACATGCGCACGGCGACAAAACCCAAACGAATTCTGCTGTCAGGGCCCCCCTTGAGATCGGTCACGGCCCCCGAGAAGCTATCGATGGCACGCGTCAGTGCTGTTCGTGCGAATTTGGACGGAACTCCCCGTCGGCTCTTGAGGGGGCTCACTTCAAATAGCGAACTCCGATGGGGTAGGAATTTTTGGATGGGGTTCGATAGTAGCTTGCATGGAGTACGGTGCGATTGTCTAGGGATGAGAGTTCACCTGTTCCGCGGGGTTCGTCCCATCGATGTTCGAGAATGATATTGCCGATGACTTCTTCCATATTCTCGCTCTCGAAGATTTGATAGGTCCCCCGCACACCTTCCCCTTCGGGAACTTCGGTCTGGCCCGTTTCTTTCATCCACTGGAGAAGTGCCACGATGTTGGCGATGAATAGCGTCGACGATTCGCGGGGTTCTGCTTGGATCGGGTCGAAGGGATCGCGAAAATATAGGGAATGTTGTTCGGCCTGATGCGCACGACGATCATAGTGGAAATTGAGATGCTTGAATTTCGCCCGGTGCCCGTGCTCGCGCCGCTCGCCCGCAAGGTAGACGTTCTTGACGATGACCGGCCCGAAACGTTCGATGAGAACCCGCAGATCATTTTGCATGGTCATGTCTTCGTCATACATTTGAACTTCATAGGGTTCAAAAAATATGCATTCGAGACCCAAAAAGCTGAACTCGAAAGGAATCGCGGCGCGGCGGCAAATTTCTTGCAATCGATCCATTCGCCCGTCCGTGTAGTGGGCCGCGACATTCTCGGCATAGTCTGGAAGCGCGACTCGTAACTGATAGGTCGCGTTACCCATCTGACCCATTACGGCTCGTGTAGGATCTTTTTCAAGTGTTCGGATTTTACTTTCGGGAATGACAAACGTGCTCATGCAGGATTCGCTCTCCCTTTCGGGTTTTCCAAGCTGTTTGCTGGCAACTTCTGGATTTGCGATCCGCCTGGACGAGGCAATTCAACCCGAATAACTCCCCATCAGGAATCACAGCCAACCCCCAGCGACTATGAATTTAATCCCGGATATGGGGCCGCTGTTCGGACCCGCCAACATGGCTGAGGCGCATCTAGAAAACGAGTCTGCTAAACTGATTTTGAAAGCAAAAGTGCCGGCGGAGCGTCTGACGGTTCTCGCTCCCCGCTTGGATAAGGAAATGCCCGTTGGGAATGAAGGGGCGGGCGTTGTCGTTGATGCAGGGCCGGATCCGGGCGCGCAGGCTCTGATAGGCAAGACGGTCGCTATACTGAACGGCAAGTCCTACGCGCAATTTGCCTACGTGCCTGCTGACAAATGCCTAGTATTAAACGAAGGCACGACCCCGAGACAAGCCGCATCCTGTTTTATCAACCCGTTGACAGCCTTAGGGATGGTTGAGACGATGAAACTCGAAAACCACGGCGCGCTGGTGCATACCGCAGCCGCATCCAATCTCGGGCAAATGCTCAATCGAATTTGTATTGCAGATGGCATCCCTCTTGTAAATATTGTGCGCAAACAGGAACATGCGC
>JAPYPO010000490.1 GCA_029937645.1 Candidatus Hydrogenedentota bacterium | reverse complement strand
AATCGATGCCGGCGGATCTCAAGATGACTCTTCCAAATGGGAAATCCGGGTTAAACCAAGCAATACGATGCAGCAGACTGGAAATGTCTTCGATCCCAAATACTACCTGATAGATTCTGAGACGAATCTAGTTTATCGCAAGGAACAATTCTCCGAAGACAATCTACTCTCGGCGGAACTGGTCGTCAGAGATCGACGGTACCGAAGGGCAGAGATCGCGGACATGTGTCGAAAGGCCGGCGCCGAGCCTATTTGGACGCGGTACGTGCAGGCGGGAAGATGGGATGAAGAACTAGAACCAACCGACTCAAAAGCGAAAGAGATTCTACTGTTCGCTAGGAAAGAATCCCAGCCTGTAGGGGACGCGTAGGATGCAAGACCCGGCCTAGGAACTCTCTTCTTCCGACGCGGGCAGCACGCAGCGAAAGCCAACCGTCGTCAATTGTGTTTCGGGGAACAGGCCTTTACGGGCGGTGGATCGCAATTCCGTGGCGGGCGAATGCCAGGAACCGCCGCGGGTCACCCGGCGTGGCGCGGAGGATTGGGTGCCGTCGCCTCCGTTGGCGGGTTCGTAGGGAGCGTAACCGTCGAGCGTCCATTCGTGGACGTTGCCCGCCATATCGAACAAGCCCTCAGACGTCGCCCCGCTTTCGTGCATGTTGACGATAGAGGGCATGCCCAAATAATCGCCAAAATTACAGCGCGTGGATTCCGGCTCAAGGCTGCCCCAAGGGTACGTTCGATTCTCGCGACCGCGCGCGGCAAATTCCCACTCCAATTCCGTCGGGATTCGCTTGCCAGACCACGCGGCATACGCTTTCGCGTCATTCCATGAAACGCCCGTGATGGGCTGCTGCAAACCGTTCAACTCCGGATCACGCCAAAATTTCGGAGCCTCGTGCTCCGTGGCGTCCAGGAAATCTTTGTACTGCGATACAGTAACCGGCGTCTTGTCCATGTAAAACGGGCGGACATTCGCCTCGAACTCGGGCGCTTCCTCGCGCACTTCATTCGAACCCATAAGAAAACTTCCGCCCTCGAAGTAGACCATATCCTTTGTGGAAACTTCCGCGCCGTTTGCAGTCCGCAGAGCCTCCACGCTGACCTGTTGGTACGAATCTCGATAGGCGTTCTTGAGTTCTTCGTGAAATTCAGCGGCAGATTGCCAGCGGTCGTCACGATCGTTGCGCATGGCCTTCTCAAGAATGGCGGTGATAGATGGCGCGACATCTTGACGCACCTCCATCACCGAGGCCGGTTCATCCAAGGGCGTGCGGAGGGTTAACAATTCGTAAAGCAGGAGGCCCACCGTGTACAGATCCGCCCGAAAATCTATGCTGAGCCGATTGCGTTGTTCCGGCGCCGCGTAGGCCGCCGTGCCGATGACGCGTTTTACCTTGCCGCCGTTCTGCGCGGCCGCCGCAATGTCTTCGATGTCGACCGCGAGCCCGAAATCAAGAACCTTCGCGCGTTCGCTCGGCAAGAGCATCACATTTTCCGGCTTCAGATCGCGGTGTACCACCATGCGGTGCGCATACTCCAGCGCCGCAAGGATTTGCAAAGTCAGGTCGATCGCGACCCGCACATCGATCAACTGCTTCTTATGGCGCTGCTTGACCAGGAACTGCCGGAGCGACACCCCGTTGACGTATTCCATAGACAGGTACAGCACACCCTCAGCCGTCGTGCTCACGTCGTGCACCGCCACAATATTTTCATGACGGAGACGCCGCGCAACCTGCGCCTCTTTGATGAACATCTGCTGGCCCTTTTGCGTGCGAAGCGTGTGCGGGTTCATGAACTTGAGCGCGACCTCTTCATCGATCAGTTCATCTTGGGCCTTGTAAACAACCCCCATACCGCCGCTGCCAATCTGGCGCTCCACCACATAGCGGTCGTCAACCTTATCGCCAGGCGCAAAGGCCAAGTCGGTCATGGGCCGTGATTGCGCCTCGACAGGCACATGCACCTGCCCCCCGCACCCGAAACAAGTGCCGACACGCCCTTGAACGGTAGGCGGCACCTGGATGCCCAACCCGCAAGCGCTGCAAATTACCTTTATCAACTCAAGTGCTCCCCAATGTTTCTACTGCTTCGTTTGCAATAATATCACCCGAGTCAAAAGAGAGCCAATTCAGTGCGCCGCTCTGCGCCACCCGGCGACCGGGGCCCTCCTTGGTTTTTGACATGGGGTTGTGAACTTCGTTAGCGTGAGCCGCACCACGCATGGATACGCGGCCTTCATAAAGAAGGCCGACTATCTTTGGCGGATTGGAGAGAGGCTTGTTCCATCCCATTGAGCGACACAGTAAGTCATTGCGCGCGCGAGTTTCGTTCGCGATCACTTTGTCCGCACACCTGTTGATTGTCGGGTTTGCCCAGTCTGTTGACGCCCAGATAGCCTTAGACATTGGGGAAGTCACCACCCAACCAGGGCAGACGGCGCAGGTGCCCGTCACGATTCAGGCCACCGGCACACCCGCCTCCACCGCGATCCTGTTTCTTCAATTCGACCCCGAGAAACTGTCGGTAACCGGAGTCACTGCCGGCGAGGCCATGCCTGCCGGAAAAGAAGTGCAGAGCAACGCTGGCGACGGGGAAGTGGGTCTTATCGCTTTCGGGCTCGGCGAAGCGCCGCTATCCGACGGCGTCTTATTCATGGTCAGCTTCAATACAGCCAACACATTGGACGGAGATATTCTCACAATTCAAGGCGCGCAAGCCTCCGCCGCCGGGATCGACGCAACGCCCTTACAGGTTTCCATCAACAACGGATCCATTGCCGTGGGATGCTCCGGCATCGGCACGCCTTCCGGAATTCAGGCGAGCGACGACGATCCCGATGGCGTGTCCGTAAGCTGGGTCGCCGTCGAAGGCGCGTCTGAGTACCGCGTGTACCGCAGTGCAACCGACCTGGAGGCAGACGCGAATCCTATTAGCGGTTGGATAGCAGCAACTTCGTTCTTTGACGATACCGCCCCCTCCTCGGCCGATGCTGGAATGGCATGCACGGGCGATTCCATGACGGCATCCTACTACTGGATAGCCGCGCGTTCACCCGTCGGCTGCGAAAGCAACCTCGGCGGGCCGCTTGCTGGATCAAGGGCTGTTACAAAAGGCATGCGCGCAGGCCATACAGTGGAGGACACTGTTCTCCTCGCCGTTGTTCTCGCTGTCCTCGCCGTCTACCGACGTAAAAATTCATATTCCCCTTTTTGAGTATATAACACGCCTTATAGGACAATCGGGAAAAGCAAAGGCACCAAGTCAGAATGAAAACCATCA
>JAPYPO010000489.1 GCA_029937645.1 Candidatus Hydrogenedentota bacterium | reverse complement strand
CACCAAGACCTTCTGAGCTGCTTTGGGGAGGTAGGCTGAGGTGTGGAGAACCTGAAATTTGAGATCTCCCTGGCCGCTTACTTTCGTCGTGTCGACGTCAGCAGCCAACGACAATACGACCGGGGCGATGTGCGCGGGCGTGGCCAACGCCGCGGCAAGTTCCGCGTGCCCCGGATGAGCTGATGCCATGGTCGCCACCACCATTGAACCCGCGACTGCGAAACAAACAAAAACAAACCTGCGAACCATTAGTTACTACCTCCTGTAGATCCAAGCGTTATGCTTATCGTGAAAAACGCCACTTCCGGCGAAACGGCCTAGGATACACTAATCGCAGGTTGGGTGTCTTCGGCCAGAGGAAGAAACAACTATTACTTGCAAATCGTATAACATCCATTGTGCCATGCAAGTCTAGGTACGAGAGTGTAGGGGGGCAACGCGTCGTTCAGCCTCATCGGATTGGCTTCCAAAAAATCTCCGCAGCCTGTCAAACAAGGCTAATAAGAGCGGTCTGTGAAAATTTGAGCTCGCTTCGAGCCCTTCTCACCGCGTGATATACTCCATCCAACATTCGTCTAACCTAATCAAGCGAGGGTGCTTTTCATGCTCCGGTTCAACACGTTGCCAGCAGTTCGAGTTGCCGCCGTATTGGCTCTTCTTTCGATCACGGCCCAGCCTCGCGCGGCCGCGGTGGTCGTCGAATTTGGAAGCGACATCGTCGATGCAAAGGTGCGCTTTATAATCGACAAGCCCGCGGGCGAAGCGATTAACGATACCGATCTGGTGGGCGTCGGCTTCACCTCGCTGGAAATCGTCGGCTTCGGCGTCGACGACCTCTCCGGTCTTAAATATTGCCTCGACCTCACCTCCGTCGATTTCTCCGACAATTTGATATCGGATATTTCCCCCCTTGCCTCCCTGGAGCAGCTTGAGACGGTCATCCTCGAACGCAATCAAATTAGCGCGCTCACGCCGCTCTCGGGTTTACCCAATCTCACAACCCTCAATGCCGCCGACAATCTCGTAGCAGATTTATCCCCTCTCAGCGGGCTCGCAACGCTGCGTGTTCTCACCCTCGACAACAACGCTATCGAGTCTATCGCTCCGCTGGAAGGCCTTTCTGGGCTGCGGGAAGTCGGCCTGGCGAATAACCTCATCCAAGAGGTGGGCCCCCTCGTGTCGAATACCGGCCTCGGTCTCGTCGACACCATCGACCTTCTCGGAAATCCCTTGTCGGATCTGTCCGTATGCGAGTCCATCCCAGCCCTGGAGGCGCGAGGAGTCGTCGTCCTTTCCGATGGGGTTTGCCCCGGCGTAATATTCGGCGAAGTGCGTGATGCGCAGACCGGCGAACCCATCCCCTGCGCGGTCGTCCTTCCTGTGGGATCCCTATTCACCGCCGCGCTCGGTGCGACCGGCTAGGATGGAAGCTACCAGATCAACGATCTGCCGGCGGGCGACTACGCTCTTGAGGCCCACGCGCCAGGATACGAATCAACTGCGGGCATGGGCACCGTTGTGGCGTCTGAAATGGACGAGGTGCTATTTAATCTTGAACCCGTCGTTCGCGACGACGTCGTTTCCATTACCGGAACGATCACCGACGTGGCAACCGGACTCCCGCTGGCCGGGGTCGAGGCGACGGCCGTTGTGGGCGCGGTCGTGTTGGATATTGCCTATACCTGTGCGACAGGGCAATACGAATTGCTCTTGCCCGCGGGTCTTTCCGGGGGTGCCAATATCGCATTCTCCGCTCCAGGCTATACCGGCGATAGCTTCAGCCTGGATCCCGTTTCCGCCGGCGACATCAGCACCGCATTGCCGCCTCAGGGCGCGGTGTATGCCGGTATCGTTTCCGGGCAGGTGAGCGACGGAGCTGCAGAAGGCGTGCCGCTCGAAGGCGCGCGCGTAACGGTATTGCCCGTGGGAGCCGCGTTGGCTTTCAGCACAACCACGGGCGTGGACGGCCGCTACTCGGTTTCCAACCTCGCCGATGGCGCGTACACCATCCAATTCTCGTCGGCGCTTCATCCGGGAGATGGGTTTTACCGGGATGTGGATGTGCTTGGCGGCGAAGTTGTTTTGGACGTGACCCTAGGCAGCCCACCATCGATGGGATGCGGCGCTTCCGGCGGCAGGTGGGGATCCCTCGGTTTCATGGGGGGCGATGTCCTGATCGTGTTATGCGCGATGGCCTACTGCGCAACCCGCCGCCGCGCGGGCCGAGGCCGAACAGCCACGATCCATTCCGCCTAACGGTGCTTGGCGGGCGCCACGCGCGACAGCAGCGCGCGAAACCAGCGCCGGAGCGTAGAAGGCATTGCTGCGGGCTCGTTCGGTGGAGTGGGGAAGCGCGTCCTCGGTTTTCTTGCGCCCTGCTTCGCCATCGCGATTTGATAGATCCGTGTCAGCTCCCCACGAAATTCCAATGCCGATCCAAATCGATCTTCCGGGTCCTTCGCCATCGCTTTTTCTAGAAAGGCGTCGCACTCGATCGGCAAATCCGGCGCAAGTTTTCGGAGCGGGCTGCCATGGATGGGCAGCTGATTCCCCAGCATCTCGTAGAACATGACGCCAAGAGAATAGAGATCCGCGCGGTGATCCACGTTTTTCGCGTCGAGCCTTTGCTCGGGCGCGCTGTATTGAATCTTGCCCAGGCTCACCCCCACGCGCGTGAACGAATTGTCGGCATTCGTGATTTTCGCTAATCCGAAATCGAGGAGCTTTACGTTGCCGTCCGGCGTGATCATGATGTTTTCGGGGGAGACGTCACGGTGAACGGTAAAGCGATGCGCATGTTCCAGGGCGTCGCTCAGCAGGGACAAAATCCGGTAGGTCGATCCAATTCCGAAGCGTCCCTTCTTCTTCATCCAGGATCGAAGGCTGACCCCGTTGATGTATTCCATGGTGTAGTACAGCAGGCCGTCCGAACGCTGAGCGCTGTAGATTTGGACGATTCCCGGATGGTCGAGTTGGCGGATCGCGTTGATTTCCTGAATAAACCGCTGCGCTGCGCGATTGTTCTGCGCATATTGCGGCAGCAGTGTCTTCAACGCGCAGGTGAGTGTGGTCTCGGTATCGGCTACCTTATATACTTCGCCCATGCCGCCATGCCCGAGATCCTGTAAGACCTCGTAGCGATTCGCGATTATGTCACCTTGCTTGAACGCCGCCATGATCACCCTTCCCCAATACCGCTCCGCCGCCAAGAGGCGCGGTCCGTAGGCGAACATTGTATCATCCGAGATTACCCATATGGACCCGTCGGCGACCGGAGCCAATGAGATTG
>JAPYPO010000488.1 GCA_029937645.1 Candidatus Hydrogenedentota bacterium | reverse complement strand
GGGCGGCGTCAGATAAAACGTGAACCGCGATTAGGATTTAGTGCGATTGCCCTGAAGCGAGCCTCCCCGAATCCCGTAGGTTCTGATACTATGGATACCATTCCGAAGCGTGCGACCACAACCTTTTGCAGCCCCGGAGACAGACCATGAGCCTGCTTGTCAGAATGTTTGCAGCCATCACTCTTTTGGCCTCCATCGCATTTTGCCCTGCGGAGGCCCAACAATCGCCCGAAGCCGACGTGCTCCGCGAAATGCGGGAGCAAATCGAAATCCTGAGCGAACGGATCAACCGTTCGCCGGAACGCAACCGCATACGGGATTTGGAAGAGCACATCGAGATGCTCGAACGCGAACGCCGCCAACACCCGCCGCGCTCCGCTTCCGGCGTTAACGTAAACCCGCCAGGCCCCAAGTCTGCTCCCAAGCCTGGCCCGCGGAATCGCCCACCCAGATTTCGCGCGCCGGACCGCCTCGAACAAAGTGTGACGCTGGAATTTAAGAGAGGCGGCGCGGTCGCCTCCATCACGACAGCGCAGCCCATGTATCATGTGGAGGGGCACAACGCGCAAGAGGCCCGTCAAAATGGTGAGACCATGAAACACGAAGAAACCGCGTTCCATGCGGCGGGCATGGTGGAACTCAATGAGCATCTGGGCACAATCTTTGTCTCCTGCGAAGGCACCTTCGTATCTAGTTACAACTCCACAAACGGAAAAGAGGAAGGGAAACACGAAGAGATGAACCTGAAGTTCAACGCCTCCATCCGATTGCGATCCGGCGAAGAAAAGACCCTCGTGTCGCAAGAAGGAATTGCGCTGACCATCAAGGCAACCCTGCAACCACTCACCCCGCCCCGCAAAGGGCCGCCCGCCCCGCGCAGGTAGAGGAAGGCACGACCGGCGACTACCGCCTCGGCAGATCCGGCCCCGCACCTACACGGTCTCCCGGGCCAGTGGAGAACGACAGGATGTCATTCAAATTCGGCAGGGCTGGGTTGGTGTGTTTGATACGCCACGGGCCTTGGGTGTTGGTGAAGGTTAGCCAGACCTCCCCGGTGGTGGCTCGGGGGAAGTGGGCTGGAATGTCGGCGTAGCGTCCGGTCGCGTCCGTTTCGGCGAGGCCGTGGAAGCGGACGTAAAGGAGGACGCGCACTTCGCCTTTGCCCGCGAGATCGGAAAAATTCCATTCGCGGATTTGCCGATCCATATACAGGTGGCCGTAGCGGTCGAAAAACCATTGGTAGGCCCTAAGCGCATATTGAAAACCCCAGCCTTGCGCATCTTCGTAGTTCGACGCGTACAGATCGGCGACTTCGCCTAGGCCTTCGGCCACGAACGCCGCTTCCCATTCGTCAACACGCTTGAAAATTTCCTTCCGGGCTGCTTCTTCTCTTTCGCTGTACGCGTGAATGGCTTTATCCGCACGAGGGGGGGCTTCGTTGATGGGAATGCTCGCCGCGGACTGTCGCCGGAGTGGAAGCGTAACCTCTTCGCCGTGGCGACTGAGCGTGAGGCTCAGGGCGCGGTAAGACCCATAGTCAATCGTGCCCGCATACGGCGCCTTCTCGTTTGTCCTTGCAGAGACACGGTACGTCACGTCGCGGTCCACAGGGGCGGCGGAGTCGAGAAAGCGGTGAACATCGATATTCTCCGAGATGAGTGAAAACTGCGTTTCGGTACCCGCCCGCCGGTAGACACGAAAATCCAGATCTTCTTCACGGAACGGCCAAGACACCGTTACGCCATCGGGGCCGCGTTCCGCACGGATGGCGGTCACCGGCGCGGCGGCATCGGGCAGCCGAAAGGTCTGGCGTTCACGATCATTCTCCCGCGTGTGCAGAATGAAGCTGTGCGTTCCAATGGTCGTTACAAAAGCCGTGCCCTGTTCGTCGGGCGAGTAGTAGGTCGATAGCGACTCACGCCAGGCCTCCACCGTGGGTAAATCACCTGGCCCGAAGACACCGGCGAAGGAAGCAAGGCTCTCCTCTTCCGCGTGCGCCGAGAAAATGGGAATCCAATAATTCCGCCCTGTATTTGGAATCAACTCCGGAATGGTCCCCGACCGTTCCATGCCATACGCGCCATGGATCATGCGGCCTTCGTCGTACACGCCATCGATGTCGGTCAGGTTGGTATGAAATTCCTTGGCCGTCCTCGAAGGCGCGAGCCGGTACGCGATCTTCGCCTTTTTCCGTACGGCATCCTGATCCACGATTTGCCCTTCTTTCACCAATGCGGAAAGGGTGGGATGCAGCAACGATTCCCAACGTTGGCGGCGCATCGTGGCGTCTTCTTCGTACCACAGATCCCTCGGCTCACGAAAGTGATATACCGTAGCGCCTGTCATCGCGCCCGCCAGCACCATCGCCTTGCAGAGGTACGCTGAGGGGAATTGGCGTTTATCAGCACGGCCCAGAATTCCGATTCGGAGAAACCCCGCCTCGCGCGCCCAATCCGACGAAAGCGACACGCCCCAGTCTTCGGCGGCGCCTTCAAGCCACAGGCCCATAAGCGCGGACATGCGCGCGATGTTCTGGTGGCCGCGTTGGAGATTGAGCGGTAGGACTCGGGATCTATGTTTCTTGATGGTGTCGTATAGCGGCGCACACCAAGCGTTCGACATGATACGCGGCCAATGGAGTTCGTCAAGCGCGACAGCGGCAAAGCGCCGGGCCTTCGCGATTTCCTCGATAAAGGAAATGAGCCACCGCACCTCAGGCGGTTCACCCAATCGATTGCCGCCCGCGAATTCATAATATTGGTTAAAAGTCAGCCCTTCGACATAGGCCCCCTTGATGGTCGAGTACTTCTTCAGAAACTGGGTGACCGTCGAAACGGGATACAGGTTCGCGCCCGCGCCCACACCCGCCGTCAGAAAGACAGGCACACTCTCTTTTTGCAGTACCGACAGAACCGTGTCTAGGAACTCGTTTTCCGGGCCCGTTGTGCGCGGGACGAAGGGAAGGCGCAGCATGGTGTAAGGCTTGACGTCTTGGGGCAACGAACGCCACGCCGCCAGCGTCGCTTCTCCAGACGCCGCCGCGTTTTCGCCAAACGGCGGAGCGTCGAAAAGGAACAACGGGTCGCTTGCCGAAATTGCTTCCGCGAGGCTACACAATACCAAGCAGATTCCAACGAGCAGGCATTTGATGGGAACGTGTCTCAAGATCAATCTCCAAAAGCGTGATCTTAGGGCACGGTCCATTGCAGATACAACACCGGTGGCCATTCAGGATCATTGATGGAAGAAACTCAGATTAAACGAAAGCACCTGAATGTGGGACCGCCGCCCTCGGC
>JAPYPO010000487.1 GCA_029937645.1 Candidatus Hydrogenedentota bacterium | reverse complement strand
AAGCGGGGCATCTCGATGCTCATCCCAAAGCCGCGCTTTGCTTTTTTTGGATGCCGCTCGGCAAGCAGGTCCGCGCGGAGGGCCAGGTCGAACGGGTGACGGAGGAAGAGGCGGACGCCTATTTCGCCAGCCGCCCGCGTGAGAGCCAACTTGGGGCGTGGGCCTCGCGGCAATCGGAGGCGCTTTCGTCTCGGGAAGTGTTGGAGAAACGCATTGCGGAGGCTGAAAAGGAATTTGAGGGCGGTGACGTGCCGCGCCCTTCGTTTTGGTCGGGGTTTCGCCTCATACCGAATCGAATCGAGTTTTGGCTAAGCCAACCCCACCGGTTGCATGACCGGCTCCAGTATACGCGGCAGGCCGACGGCGGTTGGAAAGTTGAGGGGCTATTCCCCTAGGAAGCCGTCCCAACCGATCAATCTTGAGTTGGTTGAAGCGGTCTGGCTTCCAGGGTCCGATGGGCTACTGCGCTACCGTTACCAGGATATCTTGTGTACCGACGAGGGCACCGTCAAAGGTCGTGGCGGTGATGGTTACGACCACGGATTCGTTGGCGCGGAAGCCGTTTAGCGGGTCGTTCAACTCATCGCGAAATACGACGAACGAAACGGTGTCGGGGGCATCGAAGGTTACGCTTGTGGGCGTGGACACCTCGAGCCATGACGGTGTGGCTGAACTGAACCAGAGCATGCGGCTCTGTCCGTTGTTGGCGATCATCAATTCCCTTAGCGTATCGGTGTCACCCAATTCGAAGGTGAAGGTGTCCGGCAGGAATTCTGTCGAGAACACGGATAGCACGGGCGGTAGTATCTGTCCGGTGAGCTGGATGGGAAGTCGGCCTCCCACGCCTCCAATTCCGGTGCTGTAGAGCAAGGATAACTGAAGGCCTTGAATCGAACCCACGGTGTTTCGGTCGCGGCTAAGTTCCACGGAGACCACCTGGGGTATCGCTTCGCTCGTACCGATTCGGATGCCTGCGTCCGGTGTGACGACTATGTCCTCGATGCCTACTGATCCGGACTCTATCTCCCAGCTTAAGAAGACGAAATCGGCGTCGAACGAACCGCCAACGTTCTCAATGGAGAAATTGCGGGTGGAGACGTTGCGTCCCGATCCGGCGTCGGGTGTGGATCCGAAATCGATTAGTGTCGGTCCGACTTCCGGCGTGGGGAATGAGGGTGCGGTAAAGTTCACGTTGTCTAAGGTGATCCCAGGTTGCATCGGACCGTCGGGGAAGAGCAATCGCGTCGTGCCAACGGGGATTCCGTCGGGATGCACGAAGGGTTTATCGGTCGTGCTGCCGTTACCGGCCGTCGCGGTGACGGAAAGGAGGCGGAAGTCATAGGGTGTTGTTCCGGGGACATCAAGATTAATGGTGATTAGCTTTCCGAAGGAACCGTAGATGGCGGGAGTCCCTGAAAGATCGTCCATCAGTCCACTGGTGTTGACTACATATCGCTGGGTATTGAGGCCGGTATCGGGATCGATTCCGTTGGCCAACTGATCGAGCGACCAGACCGCCTCGAATAGTCCGCCATCGGAGCGGTTCTCGGTCCTGACTTCCATGACCACGTCGTCGATATCGAGCAAGGTATCGCTCACGGCGACGACGAACTCGATCTGCCTGATATCCCGCGGCATGTAGTCGACGAAGAGGTTTACCTCGGCACCCATGCCGACGCCCGCGACATGCACCATTTTTACTTGGCCCAAATTGACGCCAAATCCGAAGGTGTCGGTGCCGACGACGGCGCCCACTGGTAGAAGCTGTTCAAAACTACCGGAGATGCTTCCCTGATCGGGCAGTCTGCAGAGGTCGACGGTGTTGCCGTCGCCGGGATCGTCGAATGTGGCTGACACGCCGCCGCGAATGTTGTCCTCGACACTGAGGGTGACGTAGCTCAGCACCACTTGGGATCTCATATCCAATGCGATGGATTGGTCGCAGGCGTCGCCGAGTCCGGCGTCGTCGCTCATCCAATCGTACAGTGTTTCTATGCTAGGGACCCGCTCGGTGTCTGGATCGGCGGGGCTGCCGTCCGGTAAATCTTTTGTAATGTAGATGTGTCCGCCCGTAGCGGAGGAAACAGCCGCAAGGGGCCCGGCGTTTACTTCGTTGCCCCAGGCGACGGAATATAGGCGGGTCCGGTCTGCGAGCAGGAGTAGCACGGTATCGTTTACGGTGTCGGGGCCGGTGGTAATTCTGCCGTCCGTGACGAGGATGATGGTGCGGACATCTGCGTCGTCAAAGGAACTGGACGGGATGACCGATTCGGTCGAGGGAATCGGTGAGTTCTCAAGTACGAGGTTCCCGCTGGCGTTTGCTATGGCCGGCATGATTTCTGAGGCGCCGCGATCGGATATGGAGATGGCGTTCAGCGCGGCTAGTAGTTGCGCGTTGCCTGCGGCGTCGTTCTTTATGAAGCCGGTCACGGAGCGTGAACCTTGGTTGCGCGCGTGGAATTCCATGATTGAAATATTGTAGCTGGGTGACAGATCGGTGAGCAGCTTTCCTACGGTCTCGTTGTACAGGTATTGCAGCGGGTCAGCAGCGGTCTCGAAATCGGCAAACTCGGGGAAGGATTCGCTGGGGAAGTCCGCGCGAAGTTGGTTGAGCACATCTATATGGGTTTGTTGGGCGGTCACGGCCGAGAGGAAGGCGCTGTTTGAATAATCGAGCAGGATCACGACATCTTGGCGTAGATTTTCGGCGCTCGTTAGAAACTGGCTTGTTTCTTTGTTTTCGATTTGCAGGTCGGCTTCCTTGATTAGGAAGTTATCTTGGAAGATCGGCAATTGATTGTCTTCGAGCGTGATAGGACCGAAGCGCAGGTTGCGCATGAGGGGTATGTAGCGAACTTGGGAGGGTACGCGAAGGCGCGCGGGAGGCGTCTCGAAAAAGAGTTCTGAGGCCTCGACGGATACCAATACTTCGATCGGCGCCGCGATGGAGTCGTCGCGCACTTCGACAATTTCTCCTGTGGCGGGATCGGTTTCGAAGCGGACGGCAAAGATAGTAAATTTCCCGGTGCCTGCGCCGCTTTCGTTAAGGCCGGTGCGATCAATGGAGACGTTGATCGGGCGGAAGTCGGCGTTAAATGCAGGATCTTCGACCCCGATGCTGCTGCCGCCACTGGGGAAGTTAAAGAGCCAGGGTTTGTTGCTCTCGACTCGGAACTCGAGTTGGGTTCCGGGATCGCCGAAGTTGGCGATGGCGAAGAAGTCGGTTGTTCTATCAATTCCAAAGTCGATGGTGGTGGGCTGAGCCTTCAGGATGCGGACTTTCGGCACAGCCATTTCGATTCGAACGGTTTGGTCG
>JAPYPO010000486.1 GCA_029937645.1 Candidatus Hydrogenedentota bacterium | reverse complement strand
ACCTGGGGCCGCCCGCGCAACGACATCGCCATCCTATACCGCGAAGACGGGCAATTGAGCCTCGCGCTCGACCAGGTGCTTCTCGCCCTCGACATGGATCCAAGAGGAGCCGTCACCCATTACAACTACGGCGTCATCCTCGACCTCAGCGGCCGCCACAACGAAGCCCGCGCCCAATACCAACTCGTGATCGAACTAGACGCAAACCTGCCCGAGCCCCACTACAATCTCGCGTGCAGCTACGCCCGTACCGGCGACCTCCACACCGCCCTCCCTCACCTCAACAGGGCAATCCGCCTACAAGAACTATTCCGCGACGAGTCCAAAGAAGACCCCGACTTCGACGCCATCCGAGACGAACCAGAATTCATAGCCCTCCTCAAAGCGCCGCCCCCTTAACGGCCCGACACACCCGTGCCGGGAGCTAATTGTGGAAAAAACTTAGATAAAACAAAAGCACCTGAATGTGGGACCGCCGCCCTCGGCGGTCATGCGACATGCAATGACTTTCCGGCTGCGAAAGACCGCCACGGGCTGCTAAGGACCCACCTCAAACGAAGTCTCCGTAATCAGCGGCAAAGTCTTTCCCCCCTCATCTTCCACCGTCACGATTTCTCCATTCTTATCATACGCCACAATCTTCACCCCATAACGGCGCGCATCCGGCTCTTCCGGCAATTTCAACCCAAAACTCCAAATCCCGTCCCGCGCCACCCGGTCCCCCCCATTCCCCTTGTCAATAAGATCAAAACTAAATGAGCCACCCTTCAACGTCGCTTTGATCGATACCACCTCCCGCCACGGATCACTCAGCTTCGCTTCAATCAAAACCGTGCCCTCGGGCCGCGCGACCTTCGGCTCCGCCCGCGCCCAAAAAAACGCCAAACCGATCACCTCCGGCTCCGGCGGAGGCGCGGTGAACCCCCTCCCAATCTCCTTCTCATCCATCACACTGTGCAACTTAATCTTAGACCCATTCCCCGAATCCACCGTCGCGCCAAAACCCAACTCACGCAACCGCTCAAGAACTTCAATAAGTTCGTCAATATTCCCACTAATAACGATCTGCGTCTTAATCTCCGCCCGCGAAGTAGCCACCGGAACCACTACAAACAATACGCCCGCGAGCAACAGCCAAACCCAATTCTTCTTCATTAGATACCCCTCAGTACACACGCAAATCGAACCCTGCCTGCAACGCTCAATAAAGCCTACAGAGTAACCTTATGCAACCATCCAAGCAAGCTCTCCATCCAGCGGGCCCACGCCAAGAAAGAACCAGTGCAGTACTGCTACTACCACTGAAATCTTCAGAAACCCTTCCTTGCCATAACCCTTCGGCGGTTTACGCTGAAAGCAATATATTCCTCAGCCCAGCGCGGCATGGCCGCGTCCGGGCTAGCCCTATTCATTGAACGATACGGGTGGGACGCGCGCGACCCACATAGAAATGAAGGTCTCTAAAGGTCAGCCCGGCCGCATCCGAAAGCTCGATATCGATCCGCTTTCGTATAGCAGTCCCCATCGCCCCACGTTCCTCTACGACTAGCGAAGAATTCGCGGGAAGCCGGAGTGACTTCTCCCGGATTCGGATCGCCCCGTCCCATTCGTCCGACTCCTGATGAACCAACACGACGCTCTCCAAATGAAATCGAGCCGTCCCAAGCCGGTCCCGGTTATCAACGGCGACGATTAACCTCTGATTCCCACCCGTGGCAGAAAAGCTTCCAGCCGAAAGCCAGCGCCAGCCAGCTTCAGTATCGTCAACGACCGGAGTAATAACACCCAGTCGCTCGCGGCTCTCAGATGCTGCCGCATCGCCCAAGAATACGCTGGCATGGGCGCCGTGGCGATTGCCCCCTCCCCCTTGAACCAGGCAACGGACATAGACCCGGTAGGTTCCAGGGTCCAGAACAAAATCGCGGTAGATGCTAGCGCCACTGTGCGAGTCGCTGACAAGGGTAGCCACAAAGGCGAAGCGGTTGTACGCAAGGGGCGCCGCATTCCGATCATACTGAAACTCCGGATGCCACACACTCGATCCCGAATTGGAAAGGGAGAAGGACATGGCCTCAAAAACTTCGGCCGACTCCATAATTCGGACCCGCAGATCGAGAGGATCCGAGCCCGCGTTTTCAACGCCAAAACGATACACAAACCCATCGGTCGCCCGAGGAGGGTAGCCGGCAAAGAGAGCCCGCTTCCTCGCGGAATCCAAGACAATAAGTGAGTTCGTGGTTCCATTGAAATCAATGCTATCTCCCACGGCCAATATCCTATCCGACCGTTCAAAGCCAACGGAGTCAATAACGCCGTCACCGTTCTGGTCAAAAAAGGCCGCATCACCCAGGGCTTCATCGATAGGCTCACCCTCGGCGCTGACGAGGGTCGTCTTGAAGCGGGCGCCCCAACCTTGGACCGGACGCGACACATCGCGCAAAAGGTACTGCGACCGATCCAGGGCATCTTCGCCGAGCTCCGCCGACGTTCCCCTATCATAGCGAAGCGCCTGAACCGATCCCGTGTCCGCCAGTTGATCAACCCACGGCACATCGGCAACATCGAAATCATAAAGGTAAACCGTCAGGCCATCGAAAGGCTGCCTCAGTACCCGTACCCCATGTAAGTCAAACCAACGCGCCATCGCTTCCCCGACAAGATCAATACTAAAAGGCTCCCAACTCGACTGAATAAACCATACGCGGCCCGCGTCCGGAAGGGACTGATCCAACTGGTGTGTGCCAGTACCACTCGTTTCGTAGGTGTTGATATCCGGCCATCCCCTCAGGCTTTGCCAGACATCACGATCCGTAAACTCGGCGGCGACCTGCGGCCGAAGTAAATAGTGTCGAAAGGAAGACACCGTGTAGTTCGCCCGGTGGATAAACGTATCCCCCTCTCGCATCCGTTCCCTCACAAACCCAGCGGCGCCTCGAGTATCGGGTTTGTAGCGCGCCCCGACCAAATGATCCCACGAAGGGTGGAGGCGTTGATTGTAGTGGTCCATCAAAGGAATGAAGGTCAACCCCACCAGCGCCGCAAGGCAAACCGCCATAGCCTTCGAGCTTCGCAGCGCCGCGATTCCATGGCCAACGAGAATGTACATCGGCACCGCCGAAAAAATCATCAGCCGATGCGTGTAATAAGGAGAATCCTTCGTTTGCCAATACAAAATATTAATCACGAGAGGCGCAAAAGCGAGCGTGACCAGAAGAATAAGCGCCTTCGGCTGCTTTCGAAGCGCGAAGCAGCCGAAGGCCATAAGCAAAAGCCCTAGCCCCAGAAGAATCGTGTAGTTGCCGGCGTTCGGACTATAC
>JAPYPO010000485.1 GCA_029937645.1 Candidatus Hydrogenedentota bacterium | reverse complement strand
GGCGCGACACCGATGCAAAGACCTCTTCCAAGGATACGTTGTTTATGGTCATGCCAAACATCGTGACGGCGTCCAGCCCATCCCGGGTGCACCGTGGCTTGACGGGCGATGCTTCCATACGTTGGATTCTCCTCGTTGCAGGTATGCACCGTTCCAGGAAGGCCATGCGCCGACGCTTAGCGACCACGAGAAAAACCGGGCGGTCCAAACTTCCGCAAGTCGGCTCCGCCGTCGCGCCTTCCTCGTTTCTACCCGTCGGCTGAGTTGTCTATGACCGATCTCGCGTGTCGCATCTTATCGTATCGCCCGGCCAACGCTCAACTCGTTTCGTGGGACGTGGCGATTCAGCTATCATATTTCGTTGATGGCAAATAGCAGGCACGTTTCCGCAACATTGACCACGGCAATTTCCAGGTCTACAATCGGATACCTTCGTCAGCGGTGGCCGCTGGCGAATCTAAACCAGGAAATTCTAGTGAAGCTGATTCTACTACGCATGCAGACGGTTGGATTAGCACTATCGCTGTGCATGCCACTGGCTTGGCCAGGGCCGATGGCTACGAAATATGATCGCCCCTGGGTCGAGAAAGATCGCTACGGTGATTTTGTGGTTATCATCGGCCAATCGCCCTCGGAGACGGTAAAGTTTGCGGCGTCGGAGTTACAGAAATTCTGGGAACGATCTACGGGCCATCGGCCGCCGATTAAGGCGACGCGCGTTTCCGGCAAGGTCAACGTCTGGCTGGGGCGCGACGGCAACCCCCATGTCTCTTCCGAAGATGTGGAGGGTCTGGGCAGTGATGGGCTGCTTATCCGTACACAAGATTCCGCCGTCTGGCCTCGCCGTTCGAGCTTGCGCGGCACGAAACGTGACGCGGTGCCCTTGGAAATCAAGCGGCTTATCATCACAGGAAAAACAGACCGCGGCACGCTGTACGGCGTGTACGAGTTCTTGCGCCGACACTTGGGGGTACGCTGGTTTACGCCGGAGGTCACCGCTGTCGCGCCGCCGCCAGGGTTCCTTCGTGAAATTGACTATCGCTATGTGCCGCCTTTCGCGTATCGCGACGTGAGCGCTCGCGTGTTTACCAATTCGCCGGGTTTCGCGGCGATTCACCGTCTAAACGGCATGTGGCCAGCGGTCCCCGATTCGATGGGCGGCCACACCGGCTATGTTTCGGGCAAATGGCTTTTTGGGCATACCTTTCACCATTACGTTAGCCCGGAGAAATACTTCGATGAACACCCCGAATACTTCTCTGAAGTAGACGGCGTGCGCGTGCGGGATTCACAACTGTGCCTGACGAATCCGGATGTACTGGCTATCACCGTTGAAAATGCCCTTGCCTCCTTGCGCCAGGCTCCACCCAACGAGCGAATTATCAGCCTATCGCAAATGGACCGAGGGCTGTGGTGTACGTGCGCCAACTGTCACGCGATCGACCAAGCGGAGGGTAGCCATGCGGGGACCATCATATATTTCGTGAACCGGGTGGCCGAGGCTATCGAAAGCGAGTTCCCCGAGGCCTTCGTCGATACCTTCGCCTACGTGTACTCGCGTAAACCTCCAAGACGCATCAAGCCGCGAGACAACGTTATCGTGCGGCTTTGCGCCATCGAGGCCGATTACAGCACCCCGCTATCGGATGCGTCGAGCGTGCGGAACAGCAACTTTGCGAAGGACCTGCGTGGTTGGGGGAAAATTACGAAAAATCTATATGTTTGGGATTACACGCTCAATTGGTATAGCCACCTTGGACCACACCCGAATCTCCCCGTGTTACAACCAAACGCGAAGTTCTTTGCCGATGCCGGCGTCGTTGGTGTGTACGAGCAAGCCAGTCCCGTCTCGCCCCACACGGATTTCGAGCATCTGAAGGCGTATATCCTCGCGCGAAGTCTCTGGAACCCCACGGTGGATTGGCGAAAACTCCGTGACGAATTTCTACCCACGTTTTATGGACCGGCAGCGCCATTTATTCGGGAGTATCTGGAGCTGCTCGCGAAACGTGTCGGAGGCGACGACGTTATTCTTACGATGGCGAACTCGATGCAGTGGATGGACTACGACACCGTAGTCGCCGCAGAGGATATTTTTCGCCGCGCGTTCGAGGCGACACCGCCGGGGCCCTTTCGTGAGCGTTTGAAGCACGCCCGCCTACCCTTGTTGTACGCGGCCCTGGTCTGCCCGCCGAAGGTGGAAGTCGGCAACTCCGCGTATCTCCTGAAACGCCCAGCAATCCAAAGTTTTGACGACCTCTGGGCCACGTTGAAACATTACGCCGTTACTCATTACAACGACCATCCAATTGGGGTCTTTCGAAACGCGCTCGGCAGTCAAACGCCGCCGCGGCGCCAACAGCTCCCGTTTGAATCGCTGGAGAACGAACGCTTTTCCGTCTGGGTCGTGCCGTCCATAAAAGGGGTTGTGGCGAGACTCCTGGACAAGCAAGCGGGCATCGAGATCGCCCCTCGCCATGAGGGTATTCTGCGTCGGCCACGCAGGCCCCGCAGATGGAATCAGGCGAATTACGCAGCCGGCAGTGTGTCGGCGGAACCCGGATCTTATACGGTCATCGGGCAAGGCAACAAGACACTCGAATTGGAAGCGGCCTACCCCAACGGCCTGTCGGAGCGGCGAACGTTTTCGCTGGACGGTGAGAGCGGCGCGTTGCGGGTCGCGATGGAATACACGAATGGCTCGGATACCCCGCTTCCAGTTCCAGCCAATTCACTGGTTCCTTATGCGGTCGACGCGGACTCGCCTCGGCGCATCTGGCTACGGACCAATAAGCGCTGGAAACGGACAAAGATCTCCGAAGAGCGCGGTGGGCTGGTCAAATTGCATCCGGTGGGCGAGCGTGGTTTCGCGGAATGGGCCGTTCGCGTCGGCGACGAAGCCTACATCCTTTACCGAGTAACAGCGACGGGGATCCAAGGCTTGCATACCGCATACTACCAGGCCCAAGGAGAAACGTTCGGGGAAGCGTGGCCCTCTCTTTCGCCGATCCAGCCCGGCGAATCACGATCCGTCACCATCGAGATCCGCGCCGAAGCCACACTCGACTGATCTTCTCGAATATAGTGCCTCACCCGTTTTCAGCAAGCTCCATGTTCGTGCGTCCGTACATATTTTAAAGAAGTCCCACGAATCCTATATTCTTAAGGCTATGGATAATACCCAAGCACAAACTCTCATCGCGGCGTTCAACGGCAAACGCATAGCCGTCATCGGCGATCTCATTCTCGACCGGTATATATGGGGAACCGCCACGCGCATTTCGCCCGAAGCGCCCGTGCCCGTCGTACACGCCCGCC
>JAPYPO010000484.1 GCA_029937645.1 Candidatus Hydrogenedentota bacterium | reverse complement strand
TAAACCTTCTAACCCAGGGTACGCTTCGCGAACCCTGGGCTGAGGAATGGAACGCCTACAGCGTTCAAATGCAAGAAGCAACCCGTGTTGCCTTTCCCGGAAATCCGTGAAGAACCAACTTGTTTGGAGGTGCGGGTCCAGGAAGACAACTCCGGAAGAAAACAAGGGGCTATAGCCCCTTGTCCGCAGTGTTTCTAACACAATGCGCCACCGACACGGGGCAACAGGCTGTTAAAAACGCTTTCGTCATTTTTGCAAGCCCGCCCACCCGAAGGGTCGGACACGTGTGCGGAATATTCTTGATCGCCCAACCCGGCTGGGCTACACTACGCGCTTCCAATCTTCATCGGGCTGCGGTACGTACACGCGCGGCCATCCTTTCCGTTTCATTCAATTCCTGATAATTCCAATCGAACACACCTCGGAGTCATGCATCAAATGAGCGATATCTACAACTTTAGCGCGGGGCCGGCCATTCTTCCGAAGGAAGTATTGCGGCAGGCGCAAGAGGAATTGCTGGACTACGAAGGTTCGGGCATATCGATTATGGAGTCGAGCCATCGCGGAGCGGAATACAGCGCCGTGCATGAAGAGGCGCAAGCCAATTTTCGCAAGCTACTCTCCGTGTCCGATGACTACGCAATCCTCTTCCTGCAAGGCGGCGCAAGCCATCAATTTGCGATGATCCCCATGAACTTCTTGGGCAAGGGACAAATCGCGGACTACACGCTCTCGGGTTCCTGGGCCAAAAAGGCGATTGCGGAGGCGAAGAATGTCGGCCAGGTTCACCTCGCCGCAGACACAGACAAGGACCGCCCCACGCGGGTCCCCTCGCCGGACGCGCTGGACCTGACGGACGACGCAGCGTATCTACACCTGACGAGCAACGAGACCATCTCGGGTGCGCAGTGGAAAGCCTTTCCCGACAGCGAAGCCCCAATCATCGCAGACATGTCGTCCGACATCCTGTCAAGGACGCTGGACGTGTCGAAGTTCAGCCTTATCTATGCCGGCGCACAGAAAAACATGGGCCCCGCAGGCGTGGCAACCGTCGTCATCCGAAAAGATCTCGCGGAGCAAGGCGCAAAAGATCTGCCATCGATTCTGCGGTACCAGACGCATATTGACGGCGATTCGCTCTACCATACGCCTCCGTGTTTCAGCATCTATATCGTGTGCTTGGTTACGCGCTGGCTTCTTACAAAAGGCGGCGTGAGCGCGATGGAAAAAATAAACGAGGAGAAGGCGGGAGCCCTTTACTCCGCCATTGACGCGACCGACTTCTACACCGGCGCGGCCGATCGAGCCCATCGCTCGCTGATGAACGTGACCTTCAATCTTCCCACGCCGGATCTGGAAGCCCAGTTCGCCAAGGAAGCCGACGCCGCAGGGCTCAAGGGCCTCAAAGGGCATCGTTCCGTCGGCGGATTGCGCGCTTCAATCTACAACGCCTTCCCACGGGAGGGGGTCGACGCGCTCCTAACCTTTATGGCGGACTTTGAAAAGAAGAACGGTTGACCCCCCCGCGCTTTTAGTCACAGGGCGCACACGATACACAGAAAATCTTGGGCAACCTGTGACCAAAAAGTCGTTCACACAGTGGCAAGATCCTCCCGACTACTGCTAGAATCGCCCCACGCGAAGGTGGAGGCAACTTTGTGGCAAACGCACTCTTAGTGGCGGGTCTGGTCGTGCTGGGCCTGGTAGGCATTCAACTTTCCCTGCAGATTGCGACGGGGACGGCCCACCTACGCTTCTTGCGGACGCATCGGCGTTTGGCACATCGGGAATGGCAAACCCGTATCGCGATCGCCGAGGCCCGCTTGGCCGACACGAAGACGCAGGCCCAGGAGTGGCGGGGGTTTCGCAAGTTCGAAGTCCGCAAGAAGGTCTTTGAGAATCCCGCTAAGGACATTTGCTCCTTCTACCTTTATCCCCATGATGGGAAATCGCTCCCCCGTTTTTCGCCCGGACAATTCCTGTTGTGTCAGGTGGAAGTAACGAATCCCGGAGAAAGCTCCCTGAACCTTGGCGAGGCGGAGGCCCGGTGCTACTCGCTGTCCGATGCCCCCAACTACGAAAATTACCGCGTAACCGTTCGAAGGCTCTCGCCTCCGCAGGGGACGGAGGACCTGCCCGGGGGCGTCGTGTCGAATTATTTTCATGACCGCATCAAGGAAGGCAGCCTCATCGATATCGAAGCGCCGTCCGGTGACTTTTATCTTGAGACCGCGAAGGACACACCGGTGGTACTCATCGGCGGGGGCGTGGGCGTTACACCTATTCTCTCGATGATGAATTCGCTGGCCGCCGTGGCAAGCGCCCGGGAAACGTGGATATTTTACGGGCTGCGCTCGGGGGAAGACGCGGTCATGCTCGATGCCTTTGAACGAGCCGCGGCGCTGCCCAATACCCATGTCGTGTGGAGCTATAGCGGCTCCATCCCCGAGGCCTTCGCCGACCGGAAAGATACCCCAAACACCGTTCTTCACCGCAAGGGGCGCGTCGACATGGATTGCCTGAAGGAGATACTGCCCAGCAACCATTTCGACTTCTACTTTTGTGGCCCGGCGCCCATGATGGCCGCGCTCGAAAAAGGCCTCGGCGAGTGGGGAGTCCCCGAGCGCTTCATCCACTACGAAGCCTTCGCGCCGGAGTCCTCGGAATCGGACACCGCTCTCTCGGCAGCCTCCGAAACGCTCGAAGTCCGGTTTGACGCCGAGAATAAAATGATCGCGTGGTCCGGCGAAAAGAGCATCTTTGCCATGGCGCGAAAGAACAACTTCAATACGAAAAGGATTCGGTACGCGTGCCGCCAGGGAAAATGTAAGAGCTGCCTGACGGCCGTGAAGAGCGGAACGGTCGCCTATCCTCATGTACAACCCGAGGGCGGCGTGGAAGACGGCTATTGCCTGCCGTGCATCTGCGTGCCGGCAACCGCGTTGGAATTGGACGCCTAGAGCATTTTAACTAATTATGGATGCGAAAATACGCCGCAACAAGTAATGCGTATTCATAATTAGTCAGTAACCACCAGCAGACTTGGTGGCTTGAGGAAGGCCCATAAAAGGGGACTGTTGGTCTAATCAACAGACTCCACAAAAAAGGGAGGGCGGGCATCTTGCCCGCCATTGGGAGCGGGCGAGACGTCCGCCCTCCCTTGGGTATTCGGAGCGATGAGTTAAAATGCTCTAACCTCTCGACACTAACATGAAACAGGAGTAAAGAAATTATGACGGCGAAAATCTGGACGGTGTTCGCGATGGGTGGACTGGCGGGCATCGTGTTGGCCGCCGTTTTGCTGGATGCGGCCCCACTC
>JAPYPO010000483.1 GCA_029937645.1 Candidatus Hydrogenedentota bacterium | reverse complement strand
ACGATGTCTGCGGATCTAAAGATGACTTTTCTAAATGGGAAATCCGGGCTCAATAGACTCGTTCCCCAAGAATCGATTGATGCGCTTAATAGTATGCTTGCAGGGACCGATTACGCGCGCGCTCGTCCGGCCGGATCGACCAACGTTTGCGGAGGGTTCCACCGGTTTGCCTGCTTCACTCGCTTGTCGTGCGCATCATTTTCGCAGCAAACAGGAAAACTCCACAAAGCGCGAAAGCAGCTACCATACTGACCAAGACAATCTTGCTTCGCCCCGGAGCGATCTTTTGCGGGTTGGCCTGTGCGTTGTAGAGGATGGAGGTTCCGGTGCGCGATGCGTTTACCGCGGCAACCTTGAGTAGGGCGACCTCTTCCGCTTTGGACGCCAGCGCGGTTTCGACGCCCTGGCTCTTCTCAACCCCCCGCGTTAGAATATTAATGGCAAGCTCGAATTTGGCGACATCGAGTTCCAATTCGTCCACATCGTCCGCAATGGTCATGCGCAGCTCTGTCTTGGTTTCGAGTTCTTCGTTTTTTCGGACGTTTTCCACGATGAGTTGTTCCACGTTCACTATTTCAGCCAGGTAATCTTCTCGGAGCACGGCGAGTACGCTCATGGTGGCTTCCAGCTCCAGTTGCTGGCGGTCAATCTCTCGTTGAACGATGTCCATTTCGCTCTCGAGTGTGGCAATGGATTGGCTCACGGCTTCCGCGCTTTTTGCCAATTGCGCCGAACTGCCCTTGAGCGTTTCGATCTCCGCTATCAGCTGGACCGCCTTTTCCCCTGTATCTAGATACAATTGATTCACCACTTCACCTTTGAGGATGGGAAGTTCCGTATCTTTAGGAAGGGTCTTGTTCAACCAGGCATTCCAAAGCGCGTCGTTCGTGATTGCCTTATTCAACGTTATCTTCTCAGGCATCGTCTCCATCTTATCTGAAAGACCGGCCAGTGTTGCTTGCGCGGCTGGAAGCGCATCGACAGCAACCGACTTTTCCGTCAAGATTCTGCTGTAATCAAATTCGTAGTGCTCAAGCTCCTTTTGCATGCCCAGGAGATTCTGTTGTCTTCGATAGAGGCGCAACGACTCCGCCTGTTTCAGTTTTCGTTCGACCGCGCCGACCGTTTTCCGTGCCTGGGAGGTTAGACCTTCCAGGTCGAATGGGTACCCGTCGGCACGGTGCGCCGCCCCCTCGGCGACTGAGCCAATCCACTCTCCGTCGTGTTGTTGTTCCGCGATGCGGCGGCTACCTTTTAAGATAGTAATCTCGTTCACCGCCAGATCAATCCCGAGATCAAAAATACTTTCCTCCAGACCGACGGACCTCTCTTTCACGGAATCGATCCGCAATCGCTTCAGGTCGAAGGCCGCTTCGAGTGTCATTTCCGAGAGAGATTCTTCGTACTGTGCGACGGCCTTAACCGATTGTCTGTACATGTCGCCGATGAATTGTTCCTGCGCGTCAACGGCTGTCGTATAAATTGTCCGGCTCTCTTCTTCCAGCACGCTGGCCCACATATTGGCCACGGTCTGCGCCTCGCCGGGGCTGTGCGCGCGGGCCTTAAGCGTCAGAATCGGCAAGAGGAGATTGGAATTTCCGGTGCGGCTCTGTTGTTTCTTGAGTTCTGTGCTCAGCGAGCGCTGGAAAATATTAAATTCTTCCATTTTGACCCGCGACTTCTTCGTCCATTTTTCCAGCGGCTGTTCGTCCCAGAGTCTCTCAAAGAAAAGCCACAGAATATCCGTCGAGTTGGCCAGGACCTGCAACGTTTCCACAGAAAGATTCGGGGAATCGTCAGAGCTCTCCTTCTCCGGATCCTCGCTAATCGCGCTCTGGGGTTCCCGAATAATCAAGGCCGCCGAGGATTCATAGACATTGGGTATCGTCAAGCTATACCCAGCGGCCACCAACCCGGCCACCAATGTTATCCCGAATAAAAGCCACTTCCGGCCGTACAGTTCACGCAAAACCTCGCCGAGATCCATCTCGTCGTATGAGTCTTCGTCCCTAGGTGCGCCCGTCATGCCATACTCCTAATTGGATCGATTGCACCATTCACGGATACCGAAATCCGCTGAAATGAGTGGGGGCTGCTAGTGGTTCTTGCCAGCTTTGCTGTGTCGATAGTTCGGACTGCTCTGCTGCCTGTCCTCGCTTTTGAGCCAGTATATAGCTGCCCAGTGACCGCTTCAAATATTTCCTTGCAGGCGTCCCCAGGAGACGAAATCGAGATTTCATCAATTCTATCGCAGCTTGATCGACATAGGCGTACGTATCGCAGCGGTTCAGTGCCCTCGCGTCAAGTCTTGGCAAACGTCGAATTGCCGTGCATCTTCAGAATTGCGTCTGCCGCCGAAAGGGCGATGCGCAAGCCCGACACACCCGTCGGCCAGGCCCTTGAAACTTGAAAGAAGGGGGATGCAGATCTGAAACCATGGGCTCGCCGATTGATCCACTCTCGCCCCTTTGTTACCCTTCCGATTGGCCGCGCTATGCGCATACGCTTGAGGAATACCATGAGTAATCGGGTAGAAATTTTTGATACGACGCTACGTGATGGGGAACAGTCTCCGGGCGCGAGTATGGATGGAAAGCAGAAGATCGAGATCGCGCTGCAGTTGGAACGACTGGGCGTGGATGTCATTGAGGCGGGTTTTCCTATTGCGTCGGACGATGAGTTTGAGGGGGTGAAGCGGGTCGCGGCGGCGGTGAAGAAACCTCGGGTTGCTGCGTTGGCGCGTGCGATTCGCCCGGATATTGAGCGCTCGGCGGCGGCTATTGACAAGGCGGAATCGCCAGTGCTGCATACGTTTATCGCGACATCGAGCATTCATATGGAGCATAAGCTCCAGATGACGCCTGACCAGGTGGTGGAGAACTCGATAGGCGCGGTGGAGCTGGCGAAGAGCCTGATCGGGCGTGTGGAGTTTTCGTGTGAGGACGCTACGCGGAGTGAATTGGATTTCCTGGTGCGGGTGTCACAGGCGGCGATTGACGCGGGCGCGGACGTTATTAATCTTCCGGATACGGTGGGCTATACGACGCCGGGCGAAATCTTCGAGATGTTTCAATATGTCATCGGCGGCGTGAAAAATGCGGAGCATGTAATCTTCTCGACGCATAATCATAACGACCTCGGCCTGGCAGTGGCGAATGCGTTGGCGGCGCTTCGTGGTGGCGCGCGGCAGGTGGAATGTACGCTGAATGGCATCGGCGAGCGCGCGGGGAACAGCGCGATGGATGAAGTCGTGATGGCGATCAAGACGCGCCGCGATGTGCATGACTTTGAGACGGGAATCGTCTCGGAAGAGTTCTACAA
>JAPYPO010000482.1 GCA_029937645.1 Candidatus Hydrogenedentota bacterium | reverse complement strand
CTCCACATCCACCGGCGGCTTCACCCCGACCAAGCGATCCATAAGGCCGCCCAAGCCCTTTCGCTCGATCCGTTCCTCCTGAGGCTCCTTCCGCTCATGGGGATCTAGTTGCAACCCCTTCGCCCTGGCCACAACATTCGGATTCCCGCCATCGAGCGTGACCAAAAGCGAAGCCGAAGGCCGCAACGATATTCCCGCTGTATCATCCATATCATTTCCTCAAAAAGTTTGATGGTGACACATGATATCCTAAGACTCGCCTTGATCCTCTCCATCAGGGAGAGGATTAAGGTGAGGGTGGTCTTGAGAACTACTTAATTAACAGATTGCAACACTCGTTCCGTGGGTAAATTATGTAAGAAACTCAGGTTAAACGGTCCCACATGTATGCACTTGACCGAAAAGCAGCCATGAGATCACGAGTGTTTCTCAGGAACGAGCGTAAGCGACTCTTGTTAAGGACAGAATCTTTTGGGTAGCATCTTCAAATTTGTTTGGAGGTGAGTGAGTCTTCGAAAAGTCCTCACCTCCAATCAAGTTTGAAGGTGCCACCCGGTTCTGGCCTCTGTTCTTATCCCAATTTCCCGCGAAGCGGGTTCTGACTCCCACTCCCGATGAGAGGAAAGAAGACATTTGGCCAATATCAGTTCGACTGATTTGGTTGCGGCTATGCCTCCCTGGGAAGAAGGGCCGTTACGCGCTCGCGTGATCTTTCGGCGCTTCCGCGAGTAGTTTCATCGCCGCGCTGGTGCCGAGCCGCGTCGCGCCCGCCTCGACGAACGCCATGGCGTCGCGGTAACCACGTATGCCGCCGGCCGCTTTGACGCCGAGTTCATTTCCCACCGCTTGACGCATGAGTTTTACGTCATCCAGATTCGCACCTGTCGACCCGAAGCCCGTTGAGGTTTGGACGAAGGCAGCGCCCGCCCGCGCACTCATTTCGCAGACCGATACTTTTTCCTCGTCCGTAAGGTATCCTGTCTCAAGGATAACCTTTACCGGAAGGCCCCGGGCCACTTTCACAATCGCGGCGATCTCCTTCTCGACAAATTGCGGAAAGCCAGATTTGATAGCCCCGATGTTGATGACCATATCCAGTTCCGACGCGCCGTTTCGAACGGCATCGCGCGTTTCCTCCGCTTTGACGTGCGCGGTGTTGGCCCCGAGCGGGAATCCTATTGTTGGGTTTACGCCAACCCCGGTGCCCGAAAGCCGCTTCGCGCAAAACGAAGTCCAAGCGGGGTTGACCGTGACCGAGGCCAAGTGGAGGTCTGCGGCTTCGTCGCACAATTCGGTAATATCGACCTGCGTCGCGTACGCGCGCACTTGCGTATGATCGATCATCTGGGCTAATTCAAGGTCTGTCACATTCGCCTCGCTTTGATGGGGTCAGGATGGAACTTTTAATTACTATCTAATATCCACAATGTGATGGATAGTTTCAAGGAGCGCGGGTAATGCATATCGTAAAAAGGGTGTCCTCTTCAGGTCTTGCACCGCAGATTCTCCTCTGCGCCGCCCTGGCTATGCTCCCCACACCAACCCTCCACGCCGCAGAAGATCCACCGCAGCCACCCTCGTACACCTTCACACACGCCGCGATGGCCACGCAATTCTCGATCAAGATGTATGCACCCTCGCCATTGTACACCGCGTCTTACCTAAGGCAAATCGCAGACGCGGCCTTCGAGGCCATCGACGACCTCGAGGCGCGCCTGAGTACGTGGCGGCCCGATAGCCAGATATCGGCCATCAACCGCAGGGGCGCGAAGGATCCCGTCGTCGCCTCGCCCGAAATCATACGTGCCGTCGCCACGGCCAAGGAGTTATGGGAATCCACGGGAGGCGCATTCGACATCACCGTGGGGCCGATATTGGAACTTTGGGGCTTCTACGAGGATAAAGGAGGCGTTCCCTCGTCCACCGAGATTCAGGCGGCCTTGGAGCAAGTCGGGATGGACAAAGTCCTCGTCAACCGCCTCGAAAGCACAGTGAGCCTCCAGGCCGAGGGAATGCGCCTAGACTTTGGCGGAGTGGGGAAGGGGATGGCGCTCGATAAAGCGGCCCGCATCCTCAAGGAATCCGGGGTCAAATCGGCCCTTTTACACGGTGGCACCAGCACTATTATCGCTTTGGGTGCCCCGCCAAATAGTGAGCATTGGACAGTCCATATGCCAAATCCGTATAATCTAGACGAGCGCTTGGATACATTTGCGCTGGTGGATGCATCCTATTCATTCTCCGGTTGCTACGGCAATCTGCGGGAATTCAACGGCACCTCCTATTGCCATATCATCGACCCGCGTACAGCGATGCCCATTCAAGGCGTCTTGGCAGTTTCAGCGGTAGCGAAAACCGCCACAGAGAGCGACGCGCTGAGCACCGCCTTCCTCGTAATGGGACGCGACGGTATCGAAAAATTTTGTCAAAGCCGACCCGAAATCGGAGCGATCTTCGTGGCGCTCCCATCGGACGGAAAACCTAAGCCGGAACGAATCGGTATGAGTTTGGAAAGGGTACTACAAGATGAGTGAAGAAGTAACCAGGCGCGAGTTCGTCAAGATAGCTGGATCGACGGCGGCGGGGGTGGCAATCGCCACATCCTTTTCTCCGTTCTCCTACGCCGCAAACGAGAAGGTGCGCGTCGCCTGTATCGGCACCGGCGGTCAAGGAAGCTTCCACATCAAGTACGGACTGACGACCTGCCCCGATATCGACATCGTCGCGCTATGCGACGTTTACAAGCCCCACCTCAATGCGGCATACAAGCACGCGGGCGGCGAAGACGGCAAAGACATCAAGAAGTACATGGACTACCGCAAGATGCTCGAAGAAGTTGAGTGCGACGCGGTGATTATTGCGACGCCCCTTTACACCCATTACCAAATCGCCATCGATTGCCTGGACGCCGGAAAGCACGTCTTCTGCGAAAAGACCTTGGCCTACGATATCGAACAATGCCGCGACATTGTAAAGAAGGTTCACGAGACGGGCCTCGTCCTTCAGGTGGGCCACCAACGCCGCTACAATCCCGAATACAACAAGGCCGTATGGCTCGCACGCGGCAGCGAGGAACGCCGCAGCGTAACCGGGCGCATCAATCACGTCACCGCCCAATGGCACCGCAACAACAGTTGGCGCCGTAAGGTCCCGAAGAACTACGTACTGAGCGCGGAAGAGAAAGTGTGGATCGACGATCTCGAAAAACACATCAACTGGCGCCTGTATCCCGAACGCTCCAGGGGCGGCCTAATCACCGAGCTGGCCACACACCAGCTCGATGTCGCTAACTGGTTCTTGGGCACCATCCCCTCCCGCGTCGCCGCC
>JAPYPO010000481.1 GCA_029937645.1 Candidatus Hydrogenedentota bacterium | reverse complement strand
CGACCAGGCTGGGGTCCAGGCGTAACGCCCGTTCGTAGTTTGCGATGGCCGGAGCGATCTTACCCATGCGGTAGTAGCCGTTTCCCAGGTTGCAGAAGACGGCGGAGTTCTCGACGCCTTGCGAAATAAGCTGCTCGAAGGAGTCTACGCTGCCCGCGTAGTCCTCTTGGTAGTACAACTCGACGCCTTTGTCGAACATAGCGTCATACGCGCCCGCGCCGAAGGCTATCATGAGTATCACCGTGGTCATGCCTTGCCCCTTCCCTTGACCGCCTCGTCGAGCTGCGCAACGGCGGTTTCGGTTCCGTGAATCAACGCGGACCGCTCTTCTCGCGACAATTCCTGAGATGCGTAGCGGGCCCGTTCACACCGGCGCAAGATGGTGAGAAGATTATCCCGATTCTCGGCAGCCACTCCCTTCTCACGCAGGATCTTTTCCACATCCGCCGAGGTAAGGCCTGCCGCCTCGACGTCAAAAAGGTCGCGCACACAATCCGTAAGTATCCCGCAGAGCGCTTCGCTGGGATCTTCGGAACTGGTCAGGTGTTTCAGGCGCTTGGCGGCGACCGACTTCGCGTGATAGGCCCGGGCGAACCCCGTATCCTGCGTGAAGCGGCGACGGCGTGATGCGTACACCGTCAGCCCTGCGTACAGAACGATGGGCAGCAAAAACGCCAGGGGCGCGGCGGCGGCGAACGATTCGTCCGCCCTCAATCCGGGGGGCCGCGTCATGAGCGAGCCAATATCCTGTCCGATAATATCAACGGCCCGCTCCTCACCGGGAAGTCCGGGGGACAGGAGAAACGGCTGATCATCTTCTGCGGATTTTCGTACGGTAATCTCGTAGGGGCCGGCCGTAGCCGTCTCGTACACGCCGCGGACTGGATTAAACGATGTAAACGTGATGGGGCCCAGGGTCACGCTACCCACGTCAAGCGGTGTAACCGTATAGGCGAAGCGCTTGCTGACCCCGAGTGCCAATCCGTCCTGCGCCGTCAACTCTTTTGAGGTCAGCTCCGGTTCGGAAAAATAGGCCCACTCCGGTACATCGAAGCTGGGTTTTACTACCGCGGCCGGATTGCCATCGCCGCTAATTGTCACGTAGAGATCGAGCGGGACGCCTTGGAGTGCGGTCGTTCGTTCCAAGGTGGCGTCAAGGGTGTATTGGCCCACGGCGCCACCAAAATCAGGCGGCCCATCCGGAAGGGGTTTTACCGTGATGGGCCAGGGCGGCGTATCCAACACGAATTCGAGGCGTTGGCTACGCCGAAAGATACTGGATCGGGATTGCCCCGTGGGTACGTTTGCATAGCCTTCCCAGTGCCACGAGCCAACTTCCAACTCGCCGGCCCGGGTCGGATAAAGAATACTTACGAATTCTGTCACCTTGTATTTATACCCGTTCAATGTTCCCGTGCCTTCGCGGTTTTCAAGCCCGGCGCTGTAAAATCCCTCGGTCGCGGGTTGCCTGTCCATTCCGCGCCAGCCGCCAAAACCCGCCCTCCACCCGTCGAGCTGCCAAACTTGCTGCTTCATTAAAACAGGCTCACCTTGAAAGGCAACCGACTTGTCGACCACCAATTGGATGAAAAGGTAATCTTCGCGAACGGGCCTCCCCCCCGGCGCCGCGCCACGCTGCGGCGGATCCTTCACGGTCAACGTAACCGCCGCGGAATGGACAGGCTCACCGTCGATCGTGAATTCCAGCGGCGGGATCATGACCTCTCCGGCACGCGACGCCGTTGCCTTGTACCCCCGTTCCTCGATTCGTACTCTCGTCCGCCCGTTGATAATACTAATTTGGTTGGATGCCGAGGGACGCTGGCGCAGATCGATCGTGAGCCCGTCGATTTGGGGCAACGAGGGGAATTCGATATCGCCACCCGACGCCTCAAACTTGAGTTGGAACGGCCGGCCCGAATAGATAACACTGGGTTCCGTGTACACCCGCGCGGAGGGGCGAGCCTGCTGAGCGAGTTGAACGCCGAGGTCCACGGCCTGAGATGGCCACGCGGCGAGCATAAGGCCGCACACCACGCCTATCGTTTGACAGGTGCGGCTTACCACCACTTGTTTCCTTTCATCCGAGGCGCTGTTTTCGATCGCCTCAAATTCTTCTGTTCCTCACGATCCTCCTCTTCGAGGCTGTTCAGGATGGCTTCAATATTCTGCCGACTCAGCGGCTCCTGACCTTCGCCCTCTTCCCCCTCCTGGGACTGGGGATCGCCCTCCTGATCTTGTTCGCTGGGATTTGCTTCACCCTCATCTTGCTCGCCCTGATCCTGCTCAGGCTCCTCGCCCTCTTTTTCTGGGGATGACTCTCCCTCAGACTCCTCATCAGATGGCTCGCCGTCTTGCCCCGATTGCTGCTCCTGCTCGTCGCCTTTCGATTGCTCCTGGTTCTCGTCTTCTCCTTCTTGCTGTTCTTGTTGCTCTTCGGGCGGCGGCGGATTCTGGAGCATCTTCTTTAGTAGATAGCGCATGTGATTGAGGTTGCCGCGCGCCTCGACACGATCCGGATGTTTTTCGAGGACCTCCTCGTAACCGCGAATCGAGTCCTCGAAACCTTTCACGGTATCCTCGTGATTGCCTTCGGTTGCTGAATGTTTTGCGATCAGCGCCGAACAGTTTGCCGAATTGTAGAGAGCGTTTTCGCGGACGAAAGGATCCTCGCTCGTCGTCAGATTATCGAACGCGGCGCGGGCCGCGTGGAGCGGCTCCAGGGCATCCTGAGGCGAATCGGCGTCACGCAGGGCCTGCTCATACTGTACCCGGGCGATGCTGTATTGGACCAGATCCGATTCGGGGTCGTCGGTCTGGACATCGCGAAACGTGGTCATGGCCTCGTCCACGGCACCGGCGCCCAATTGCTGGAATCCGCCCTGCAAACGCTCGCGGACGTCCTGCCCGAAAGCTCCTGTCGCCGCGACCAGGCAAGCTATAACCGCACACACCCTACGCATATTCTTCTTCCTCTCCTCTGGCTTCGGCAGCACGCACGCGCCTCTTGCGGAGCTTGGGCAGCATGATAAGCCATAGGCCCTCCCCCGCAAAACAAAGGATAGCCACCGCCAACGGCCACTGATACCGATTGACCAACTGAAACCGAATGTCGCTCGAAACCGTTCGCGACGCGAGCCGTTCGATCAGCCCGTAGATTTTTTCTACATCGTTATTGCCCGGAGTGGACCGGTGATACCCTCCCGCGCCATCGACGGCGATGCGTTGTAAGGTATCCTCGTCGAGTTTGGAGAAGTGGGTGCCTAAGCCCGTCGACGCAGCAGCGCGTGGGCCCAAGCGATTGCTGTAGGCGACTTCTGTCCCGCGC
>JAPYPO010000480.1 GCA_029937645.1 Candidatus Hydrogenedentota bacterium | reverse complement strand
GAAATTAATCAGTTAGCATTGACGTCAAAATACCCGACCCTTGCCCTCGGCGGTCCGACATTTATGCACTTGACTGAAAAGCAGCCATGAGATCACGAGAGTTTCTCAGGAGTCAGAACCTGCTTCGCGGTGTGCCTGGGGTGTTTACACATGCGCGAGTGATAGGAAGTGCTGATAGATTCTATTCGGCATACTTGTTCCCGGATACCCTGAACGGATCCTTGAGAATTCTAGTTCGCCCTTCCGTCTAGATCAAGAGCCATTCTGTCAAAAATAGGGCGCATTCAGGCCGTAAGTTGATATTTTCCAACACAATCCGTGGGCCGGTCATCGCACTTTTCTTTGAAAAAAATCTATCGCCCGACGTATACTGTGTCCTCGGAGGTCGCCTCCGAATTCCTCTCATGCGATGGACGGAGGCATGAACTGTGCCCTGGCAAAGTGGGCATAGGCCGGGGGAATGAGGGTTCGAGCGTCTTGCCTGGTTGCGGGCGTCAAGATCAAACTGGAATTCATCAAAGGAGAAGGCTCGTGGGTGTAACGGCCGTTGTAGGCGCGAACTGGGGCGACGAGGGTAAGGGGAAAATTGTAGACGCCCTCGCCCCGCAAGCCGACTACGTAGTCCGATTTCAAGGAGGCAACAACGCGGGCCACACGATAATCAATCACTACGGCAAGTTTGTGCTACACCTTTTACCTTCCGGTGTCTTCAACCAGGATGTGGTCAACGTGATTGGGCCTGGCGTCGCCCTGAACATGGCGGCGCTTCTTGAGGAACTTGAAGGACTTGACGCGGCCGGTGTGCCCGCTCCTCAACTCGTTATTTCACAGCGTACACAAGTGCTGATGCCCTATCACAAGCTGCTTGACGTCTACGAAGAAGAGCGGCTCGGCGCGGCGCAGTTCGGTTCGACGAAGAGCGGCATCGCGCCCTTCTATGGTGACAAGTATTTGAAGCTCGGCATCCAGGTCGGCGAGATCTTTGACGAGGATGCGTTGAGGCAGCGGCTTGAGCGCGTGTTGCCTCGGACTAATTTCCTCACGCGTGAATATTATGGAAAACCCGAATTCTCGGTCGATCAATTGATCGAGGAAATAGCGCCTGTCGCTGAGAAGATTCGTCCCATGGTCAAAGGCACGACTCGTATGTTGCACCAGGCGCTTAAAGAGGGCAAGGAAGTATTGCTCGAAGGGCAGCTAGGTGCGTTGCGCGACCCGGATCACGGAATCTATCCCTTTTCTACTTCATCCTCCACGTTGGCGGGATATGGCCCCATCGGCGCGGGCGTTCCGGCATACGAGATTAACCGAATAGTCGCCGTCGTCAAGGCCTATTCGTCTTGCGTGGGCGCGGGACCCTTCGTTGTCGATCTGACCGACGCACGAGGGGATGAATTGCGCGAGCGGGGTGGAGACGATGGGGAGTACGGCGCCACAACCGGCCGGCCCCGCCGTGTTGGCTGGTTCGATGCCGTCGCCACCAAGTACGGCTGCATGGTTCAGGGTGCGACTGAGGTCTCGCTTACCTTGCTCGATGTACTTGGGTATCTTGATGAAATCCCTATCTGCACTGCGTATGAGATCGACGGAGAAATTACGACCGAATTTCCCTCCGTGAGTGAACTCCAGCGGGCAAAGCCCATTTACGAGGAGCTTCCCGGCTGGAAAGAAGACATTTCGCATGTGCGTTCCTTCGGCGACCTCCCGGCAAACGCGCAAGCCTACGTCAAAGAGATCGAAAGGCTGATCGAAGTTCCCATAAAAATCCTTTCGCTTGGACCCAAGCGGGAAGACATGGCGCTGGTCTAAGACGCCGGGCTTAGATTCTCAAGCCACCGGCCCTCCTGGTGGCACCCCGCGCTTCATGTCCTGTCGCGATTCAGCCCCACCGAATCTTCTGAGCGCGGCGGGCGAGCCATCGGGATTGGAGGAGCAGCCGCCGCATCCATTCACTTGCGGATAGGCCGGCGACGCCGGTCCCCATTTGAACGGACTGGTACGAGACTGTCGCGATATGTTTTACGCCGATCGCGTAGTAGAGGGCGCGTTCCTCCCAGGGGGAGAGGCTGCGGGAAAACTGGTAGTTGTCGAGAATGATATTGGCTCGCAGTTCGAGCCGGTCGTTTTCGGTAGTGGTCCTCATGCACAAGTTTGACAGCGCGTAGGCGAGATCCTCCAGATAACACCCATCCCCGGCAAACTCAAGGTCGATGACTGCCGTCAACTCTTCGCCGTCAAACATCAAGTTCCCACCATGCCAATCGCCGTGGATGAGCCCTGTCTCGAAACGGTTGCGCGAATGCGTGTCCAGCTCCTGTCCGGCATCCCTCAGAAATAAGGCAATCCCATTGCAGGCATCGTCCATCTCCTTATGATCCCCCTCGGCCTTGGCCAAGTTATAGAGGTGGCCGAATAGGTCTCGAGGCACTTCGCTGAAGCGCCACTTTCGTGCATCGCGGTCGGGACATGGGAAATCGCGGCACACCTTGTGAAACGTGCCCAGGGCTCTTGCGGACGTGGCCAGCGTCTTATGCGTCATCTGCATAGGGCCGCCCGCGACGAACTCTTGGAGTTCGATGGCCCAGTCCTCTTGCTCGACGATGCGCTTTCCATTCAACGCCGGCAGAATGCGCGCCAGGGGCAGCCCATTTTTATCAAGGTGTTCCGACAATCGGTGTTGAAAGCGTAGGCTATCAAGGACGACGAGATCGCGCTTGTAGGTCTTGATCAAAAAGCGACCGCGGTCCGTCCCGACGACGAGCTTGCGGTGGCGGCGCTGGTGTGCGGCGGTCACGTAAGACGGCGGCTCCGTGATTTCCAGGTCGTATTGATCTTCAATGAGCCGGGCCATCGACTCCGATACCGCGGTATCTAGTGTCACGCCTCACTCCCCAGGGCTTGCGATAGGTATTGTTTCAGTTCAAAATGTCGACCCATTTTAAGCCTAACGCGGCGAAGCCGCAACCAAATCGGTGGAACTGATATCGACCCAATGTCTTCTTTCCTGTCCTTGTGAGTCAGAACCCGCTTCGCAGGAAATTGGAATAAGAACAGAGGCGAGAACCGGGTGGCATCTTCAAACTTGTTGGCTCATCACGGAATTCCGGGAAAGGCGCCTCGCTCTGACCTATTCTATGCTTGCTCACGGTAGTTTTCCCAAGAGCGGTAAGGAATTGAACGCTTACAGCGTTCAATTGTAAGACCACCCCGTGTTACCTTTCCCGGAAATCCGTGATGAACCAATCTTGTTTGGAGGTGAGGTTGTCCTCGTAAGTCCCCACCTCCAAACGAGTTTGAAGGTGCCATCCAAGACTGTGGGGATTTGTATCCTTA
>JAPYPO010000479.1 GCA_029937645.1 Candidatus Hydrogenedentota bacterium | reverse complement strand
CCCTACCCGGCGGCACGGGCAGCGAACTCTTCGACCTGCGCAACGACCCCGGTGAAAAAAATAACCTAATCGAATCCAAGCCCGAAATCGCCAAAGATCTGAACCAGCAACTTTTAGGCTGGCAGCATTCGGTACTCAACAGCCTGGCGGGCGGCGACTATTAAGTAAGGGGAGAAAAGTAAACCGGCCAGATGTGCCGACCTGGCAGCGTAGCAAGAGAGAATCCCCCAATTATTGAAGTTATTCAGCCCCAAATGCCATAATACGGCCTCGTTTTGACTCCCACGCGAACCCTCCGCGCAACCCGGATAAGGTACTTCCAGCCATGTTAACGTATGAAGCCAAGCCCGACGACAAAGACAACGAAAAAAAGGAAGGCATGGCCGCGCTCATGCTCAAGACCCGCACGGTCTTGGTCAACGGCGAAGTCGATCAAGAGTTAGCCGAGAAAGTTATCTCGCAGTTGCTCGTGCTCAACGCCGAGTCACACGATCCCATCCGCGTCATCATCAACTCCCAGGGCGGACACGTCGACTCCGGCTTCGCCATTCACGATCTCATGCACTTCATTGAATCCCCGATCATTACCATCGGTGCCGGTTGGGTCGCGAGCATCGCGGTGCCGATCCTATTCGGCGCCGACAAAGAAAGCCGCTACTCCTTGCCGAACACCCGCTTCCTCATCCATCAGCCGAGCGGCGGCGCGGGCGGGCAAGCCTCCGACATCCGAATCGAGGCGATGGAAATCATCAAGATCCGCACCAAAATCAACGAGATGATTTCGCGCGAGACCGGCCAGACAGTGGAGAAGGTAGCAAAAGACAGCGACCGCAATTTTTGGATGACTGCAGAAGAGGCCCTGAACTACGGCCTGATCAAAGACATCATCCTCGACGCCAAGAGCCTAGAGGCCTAACGCTTTCCGCCTAACGGGCACACACGCTCCGGTCGCCCCCTTCCAGAAGAATCTCGTTCCCACGGTCCTCCTCCGTGGGAATGCATACATCCTCCGTGGAAAAGCATAGGCATCTCGCCCGTGGTGATTGGCGGGCAAGATGCCCGCCCTCCCCTTCCTGCTGACTCAATCCACTGGTTCGCGATGGTACATGCGAGTTCGCCTCAAGAAAGCCACTCCCTCTCACCCTGTTGAACGCTGAGCGCGGCCCTCGAAGGCCCGTCGCAATCGAGTCTCGCAATCGAATATTTCAGGCGTCGGTGTGGTATAAGGGTGGAAGAAGCTATTCCGACCAAAGGAGCATCTCATGAGAAAGCTGCGTTCTAACGACGGCAGTTGCTTGGTAGTGGCCTGTATCATTGTGGCGGTCGTAGTGGCCCTGGTGGTTGCAGCGGGCGGCTTCGCGGTATATCAGGCAAAAAAAGCGGCTATTCACTATACGGATACCGAGGTCGTAGAGCTGCCCCTCGTGGATATGTCCCAGGAGGAAGTCGATGCCCTCCTCGCCCGGCTTGGTGGCTTTCGTACAGCGCTCGAAGCCGGAGAAGCCAACGAGCCGCTCGAACTCACCCAAGATGACCTGAATGCCCTGATTCAAAACGACAAAGAGTTCAAGTTCTTTCGGGGCAAGGTATACCTCACGCTTGAGGACGATAGAGTGGGCGGGGAAGTGAGCTGGCCTCTCGACGGGATTCCACTCATGGAGGGCCGTTACTTTAACGGGACCGCCGCCTTCGGTGTCGAGTTCCGCGACCGGCGGCCCGAGGTGTATCTGGAGTCGGCCTCGATAAAAGGCGAAGCCCTGCCCGATGTCATGATGAGTGAATTTCGTAAGAAAAACTTTGCCCTTGAATGGAGCGGGAGCGAGGAAGGCAGAGAGTTCTTAAAGAACATTGAAACGCTCGAGGTGTTAGACGGGCAACTTATTATTACACCGAAGCAGCCGACCAGCGAGGAGTCAAGCAGCGAGGAGGCGGTAGTGGAGCCTGAGTTCTAGGACAGATAGAGGTCTTGCGCGCTCTCGCGACTTTTGCCACGGGCTGCTACGCGTGAAAATCGAGCTGCGCGCCGGTACCCCGAGGCAACATCGCCGAGCGGATCAAAGCTACGGTTTGCTCCCCGACTTCTTTGACCGTTTCGATCTGAGTCCGAAGTGAAGCCGCCTGCAATTCCACCGCAAGCTGCGTACTGCTCAACACCGGCGCCACGCCACCCATACCTTACTCCACCGTTCCCGAAGTTTTCCCCGGCTTCTTCTCTAAGTGAAACGTGCAGAACTCCGGCCCCAAGACACAATCGTCATCGCAGAGCGGGCAGTTATCAACCGTTTCGCAGCCCGGTTGGTAGCACGTCATCAACTCGTTAATCTTGGCCGCGCGCGTTTCATCCCCCAGGATGTACCGCATAAACCAGAGCATGCGCCGACCCGTTTCGAGCGACATCAGATGCTCCATCTTACACGCATCGCCCAACGCAATATCGTGTGGCGCGCCCAGCACTTCCTCGAAAAATTTCGATAAAATGACAAAATTGTGCTCAACCAAATGGGCCATATGCGTCCCATCCTCAGAGAGCAGCAAGAATCGATTCGGATCCTCCTCGACCCATCCCCGCTTCTTCAAATGGGAAATAGCCATAGACGCCGCGCCGCGAGACACTTCCAGCCGTTCCGCTACATCCGTCACCCGCGCGTATCCATTATCAGTTCGCAGACTATCAATGGCCATCAGATAATGCGCGTTCGAGTGCGTGACCTGATTCTGTTGATATTCGCGCCAATGAGCAGAATCATTGATCTCGTTTGCCATACGTTTAGGGCTCCTGGGTTCGCTAAGAACCAGACTTTATCTCTTCCGTTTCCATTCTAACGCGCAGTCCCATGCTTATCAAGGCGTTGGGAATCGCCATTGTTATTTTGGAACACCCGAGCCCCTACAAAAATTCGCGAAGTTGATTTCTGGACCGCAAAAAAAGCTTGCCCAAATGAGGAGTGAACAGCTTACCAACCCCGTAATTTGGGCGAATCGTGGAAAAAAACTCAAAACAAACAGAAGCACCCGAATGTGGGACCGCCGCCCTCGGCGGTCTTTTCGTTGGTGCCCCCATCTTCTCGGATCTCGGGAAGCATGATCAGCACATTTGGTACAATTACTCTATTGGTTATATGAAGTATTAGTTATAAAAAAAGTGAAAATAATGCTTGACATTTTGGACATGTCCCAGCATAATCCATTTTTATTCATGGTTGCAGGTCAGGGGAAGTTAGAGTTATTTGTTTTGGGCTGGGTAGAAACAAGAACGGAATTGAACGGAGGTATTATTGTGAAGATGAAGATGGTATTTTGCAGTGCGGTAGTAATGGCATTGTTAAGCGCGCCC
>JAPYPO010000023.1 GCA_029937645.1 Candidatus Hydrogenedentota bacterium | reverse complement strand
GTTAAGGCACCGGGTTTTGATCCCGGTATTCGTAGGTTCAAATCCTACCGCCCTAGCCAGATTTTTTTGCCGAATCGGTCATGTGAGTTTGGGACCGGGCTTGCGTGAGTTTCGGGCCGGGCTTGCGTGGGTTCAGGACCGGGCTTGCGTGAAAGCGTTCAAATTTCGATGGGCGGGAGCGTAATTTAGTGCCATACAGCGAAGAGTTGAAGATTTTCTCCGGGTCCGGCTCCACCGATCTGGCCATGGGGATCTGCAATCATGTCTACGAAAAAATCGGCAAGTCTTCTGTAGGCCGGTTTAGTGATGGCGAAGTTAAGGTTCAGATAGGCGAAAATATCCGCGGGAAAGACGTGTTCCTCGTAAACGCGACCTGCCCGCCTGTGAACGACAACCTGATGGAGCTGCTGATCCTGTGCGATGCAGCCCGGCGGGCCTCGGCGGCGCGTATCACGCTTGTGCTGCCGTACTACGGCTACGCGCGGCAAGACAGGAAAGATCGGCCCCGGGTATCTATCGCGGCGAAACTGGTTTCGAATTTAATCGTAGCGTCGGGCGCGGACCGCGTACTTACCCTCGACCTGCACTGTGATCAGATACAAGGTTTTTTTGACATACCGGTGGACCACTTGAGCGCGGATATCGAGTTTTGCCGCCACCTTCAGGCTGCTCATGCGAATAATCTGGTGGTCGTATCGCCGGACGTCGGCAGCGTGCGCAGGGCACGGGAAGTAGCCACCCGGCTCGATGCGAAGTTGGCCATCGTAGACAAGCGGCGCCCGAAAGAAAACGAATCTGAAGTGATGAATATTATCGGCAAAGTCGAAGGCATGCGCGCCCTCATTTTTGACGATATGATTGATACGGCTGGAACGCTCGTGAAAGCGGCTCAGGCCATCAAGGAACATGGAGCCACCGATGTTGTCGCATGCGCGACACACGCGCTCTTGAGTGGAGATGCCGTGTCCCGCATTGAAGACTCGGTGTTGTCCGAGGTGCTGGTTAGCGACTCGATACCGCTTAGCGACGCCGCGAAGGCGTGTTCAAAGATAAAAGTAATCACAGTGGCGCCGCTCATCGGCGAAGCAATCAAACGGATCCACGGCGAGAAATCGATTAGTATTCTCTTCCAGTGAGACCCATCGGAGGCATGAAGGACAATGGAACTGCAAAACTTAGCGGTCAGTACGCGGAGCGAACGCGGCAAAGGACCTGCGGGGCGTGTGCGGACAACCGGCATGGTACCCGCCGTTCTGTACGGCGAGGAGAAGGGCACCGTGGTGCTCACAGTCGACGCGAAGATCCTGGACCTGCTTCTCCACGGCAAGCAGGGTGCGCACGCCATCGTACAGTTGGATATTGCCGACGATCCCGATCAGAGTGGCCCGGCCATTGTGAAGGATATTCAGTATCATCCGGTGCGCGGGCAAGTTATTCACGCGGACTTCATGCGGATTGACATGACGAAGAAGATCCGGACCGCGATACCTATACACATCGAAGGCCGATCCGCGGGCGTTATCGAGGGTGGGCTGCTTGACCATCAGCTTCGCGAGCTTGATGTGGAGTGCCTCGCGCTCGATGTCCCGGATTTCATTGCGGTTGACGTTACCGAAATGGAAATTGGCGCTTCGTTGCACGTTTCTGACCTGATGGATAAGGTAGCCGATAATATTACCGTGATAACGAAACTTGAGCGAGCCGTTGTCGCTGTCCATGCGCCGCGTGTTGTGGAAGAAGAAACCGCTGAAGAACTCGAAGGTGAAGAAGGCGAAGAGGGCGAAGAGGGCGCTACCGCAGCGGCTTCGGACGCCACAGACAGCGAGGGCGGAGATTCCTAGCCCAGCGCTGGTGTTTCTCTAAACCAGAGCGACTTGTGGGAATTCGACTCATAACGGGTCTGGGGAATCCAGGCCCGAAATATAAAGACACCCGGCACAATATCGGCTTCACTATCTTGGATAGGGTCGCCGACGCGTTGGGAGCTTCCTTTGAGCGTGAAAAATATCGAGGGCTCATCGCGGAAGCCCGCCGCGGCACGGACAAGATTCTGCTACTTAAACCGTTAACGTTTATGAACGTGAGCGGCGAGAGCGTCGCGCTGGCCGCCCGCAACCGAGTGGATGGCCCGGAAGAAGTTCTCATCGTCTATGATGATGCGGAGTTGCCGCTGGGTCGGCTGAGGCTTCGGGCGGGAGGCAGTGGCGGTACGCATAATGGAATGAAGTCTGTGATTGAGCGCCTCGGCGTCCGTAGCGTTCCGCGCTTACGCGCGGGCGTGGGCACCGGCGATTATGACGGCCAGGGCTTGGCCCCGCATGTACTGGGTAAGTTCCGGCCCGATGAGCGTGGCGATGTTGAAACAATGACGGAGCGCGCGGTTCAGGCGGTTTTGGCGTGCGTTGATGACGGTATTGAAAGCGCCATGAATACGTATAACCGCGCGGCAGACGACGCGTAGCCAGGCCCGAAACGTACAGAACAACTCGGGCGCGATGCACGATGGAGACAAAATGATACATACGATCAGCGTCTTGGTTGAGAACCAATTTGGCGTTTTGGCCCGCGTGTCGGGCTTGTTCAGCGCGCGGGGCTATAACATCGAGAGCCTCTGTGTGGGGACGACGGAGGACGATACGATATCCAGGATGACCGTTGTGGTTTCCGGCGATGACGGGGTATTGAAGCAGATTATTAACCAGTTGAATAAGTTGGTTGAAGTTATCGAAGTCATCGATCTTACCCAGGACGAATTCGTCGAGCGGGAACTGGTCATGGTCAAGGTTGCCGCCAAGAGCAAGCAGCGATCAGAATTGCTGGAGGTCGCTCAAATTTTTCGCGCGAAGGTGTGCGATGTGAGCGCGGGCGCCATCGGCCTTGAAGTTACGGGATCGAGCGGGAAACTTCGGGCGTTTATCGATATGATGCGCCCATTTGGTATTGAGGAATTGGTGCGGACCGGACAGATCGCCATGACGCGATCGTCGAAGTAACTGAAGGACGGCGACGAGCCGGATACCGCGTGAATAAACGCAGGGAAGGATAAGCGAATGGCCACCATCTACTACGAGAAAGACGCAGACCTGTCGGTGCTTTCCGGCAAGACTGTCGCCGTGATCGGCTTCGGAAGCCAGGGGCATGCCCACGCGATGAACCTCCGCGATAGCGGTGTCGAAGTTATCATCGGACACCACGGCGGCCCGTCAAGCGCAACCTTCACGGCGGCGAAAGACGCCGGCTTCGAGGTGGTGCGCGTGGCCGAGGCATCGAAGCGGGCCGATGTGATTGTCGTACTCGTCCCCGATACGATCCAGAAAGATGTATACACAAACGAAATCAAGCCCAATCTCGAAGCGGGCAATTCCCTCATGTTTTCGCATGGCCTCAGCATCCACTTCAAGCTAATCGTCCCTGAGCCGGAGACGGATGTGTGGATGATCGCCCCGAAGGGGCCTGGCCATCTCGTGCGCGATGAGTACGAGGCGGGCGCAGGGGTGCCCTGCTTGGTCGCGATCAAGCAGGATGCGACCGGCAACGCGATGCAGACGGCGCTTGCCTATGGCGCTGGTATTGGCGGCGCGCGCGCGGGCATCATTGAGACCACCTTTAAGGAAGAGACGGAAACGGACCTTTTTGGCGAGCAGACCGTGCTGTGTGGTGGCTCGGCGGCCCTTATCAAGACCGGGTTTGAGGTCTTGATCGAAGCCGGGTATCAACCTGAAATCGCCTTTTTTGAAGTCATGCATGAGTTGAAACTCATTGTCGACTTGTATTACCGTGGAGGGCTCAAGTTTATGAATTATTCCGTGAGCGACACGGCGGAGTACGGTGGGCTGAGTGTGGGACCGAAGATTATCACGGCCGAGACGAAAAAGGTCATGAAAGAAGTGCTGAGACGCATCCAAGATGGCGAGTTCACGAAGGAGTGGATGGACGAATACGCCTCGGGTGGCAAAAACTTCCAGAAACTTCGGGATGCCGACGCGAATCACCCGGTCGAAAAGACGGGCGAGGAGTTGCGGAAGATGATGAGCTGGATTAAGTAGTTTTCACAGCGGCCTTGGGGCCGCTTTTTTTATGCACGCGTCTCGTATTGAGCGTGCTGTCCTTGGGAGGATTTTTGTTGAAGACATTGCTGCGCCTTCAAGATTTGGATTTGAAGATAGAAGCCTGCAAGGCGCGCGAGGCTGAAATCCCCAATCAAAAGAGCAAGTTCAATATCCAGCGCGAACGTCTTCGCGCCGAATTGGAAGAGCGCAAGAAGACGTGCACGACTCTGGAGCTGGAGCAGCGTGCGTGCGAAGGCGCTATCGACGAGAAGGGCGCTCAAATTGGCAAGTACAATGAGCAACTTAATTCGGTAAAAAAGAATGAAGAGTATCAGGCGCTTCTTCATGAAATCGATCTGCAAAAGAAGCAAATCGGAATCAAGGAGGAGCGCATCCTCGCGATTATGGAGGAACTTGACGAAGCCAAGGCGCGCGTCGAGGAAGATTCGAAGCGGATCGATTCTGAGCTGAAGGAAATCGACCGGCAATGTGCCGAAATCGATACGGAGCTTGAGGAAGCGATTCGGCACCGCGCGGAGCTTGAAGCCCAGGAGGCCCCGCTGGAAAATGACGCGGATCCCGTGCTTCTTAAACAGTACAAGCGCATCCGCGGACGATTGAAAATGGGCGCTGCCCTGGTCCCGCTGCTGAATGAAGTCTGCGGCGGGTGCCATATGCGCATGTTGCCGCAGGTTGTTAACGAAATACTTGCTGGCGTGACCATGCATCCATGCCGACACTGCGGACGTCTCGTCTATAGCGGCGATCACGCAGACCAGGAATCGGATGCAGGGATCGCGCCGGAGAGCGCCACTGACTAAGCCGCGCTGTCCGGAAAGGACGCGGGCGAGGGAGCTAGAACATGGCCCTGTTTGAACGAAGTAAGTTCGCCCGCTTGATGGGTGGAAAGAAAAAAGTACCCGACGGCGTGTGGATGAAATGCCCTGCCTGCAATCAGGCGGTGTATCGCGTTGAAGTGGAAAGCAATCAGGAGGTCTGCCCCCTCTGCAATCACCACTTTCGCATTGCCGCCCATAGTCGCATCGAGTACCTGGTCGACGAGGGCACCTTTGTCGAAACGCACGCGAACATCGCATCGACTGACCCATTGCAATTCAAAGTCGGCAAGGAAACCTACACCGAACGCGTCGAACGCGCCAAAGGGGCGAGTGGCCTGGACGAAGCAATCATCACCGGCTTCGCCCACATCGACGGACACCGCTTGTGCCTTGCCGCAATGGACGCCAATTTCATCATGGCGAGCATGGGCTCGGCTGTCGGCGAACGCTTCCACCGAGCGGCGATGGACGCTATCGAAGAGCGCGTATGCATGGTATGCATCGCGGCATCGGGCGGCGCTCGCATGCAAGAAGGCATCCTCGCCCTGATGCAAATGGCCAAGACAGCCGACGCCGTCCGCCAAATGAACGAGGCGGGCATTCCCTATATCACCATCCTTACGGACGCGACAACGGGCGGGGTATACGCAAGCTTTGCCAGTCTTGGCGACATCACGCTCGCGGAACCACAAGCCAATATCGGCTTTGCAGGCAAGCGGCTTATAGAAGGCGCGTTGAAGGTGAAGATCCCCGAAGGCTTCCAGACTTCTGAGTATCAATTCAATAACGGTTTTATCGACAAAATCGTTCCGCGTAGCGAAATGAGAGAAACCGTCGCCAAACTTCTGTCCTACCTGACCCCCGCCTGATTCGCTCCGGGACACGTGTCAATTGACCCCGATCGAGTATTTGTTTAGCCTTGAGTTGCACGGCATAAAACTCGGGCTGGATAACATCCGTTCCCTCCTGAATGAAAGCGGAAATCCGCAGGAAAGCTACCCGACTATCCACGTCGCCGGGTCGAACGGCAAGGGGAGTGTCGTTGCCCTATTGGACGCGATATTCCGGGCAGCGGGATACCGCACGGGACGCTTTACGAGCCCTCACCTTATCGATCTGCGCGAACGCTTTCTCGTCACCGGCGCACTCATCGCCCCGGAAGATCTCGACGAACACATCGAGTACTACCGAAAACTCGCGGAGAAGACTGGTTTACTGCCCACCTTTTTCGAGCTTAATACCGCGATTGCCTTCCGCCATTTTGAAGCGAGCCGTGTCGATGTCGCGCTGATCGAAGTGGGCCTCGGTGGTCGCTTCGATTCGACCAATGTGATCGACCCCATCGCAACGGCGATAACGAATATCGCGCTTGAACACACGGTATTCCTGGGCGATACGCTCGAAGCCATCGCCTTCGAGAAGGCGGGAATCATCAAGCCAGGGCGCCCCGTTGTCATCGGCGAAACGGTCAAGGGCCCGTTGTCGGTGATCCATGATCGCGCGGAGTCTCTCGCCGCACCGGCACAGGTTCTAGGGCGCGATTTCACGTACACTCTGACCGGCGATTCATGGGATCAGGCCGTTTCGTATGAAGGTTCTCGTTTTACCCTGAAGGATTCTCCGCTGGCGCTTAATGGCCAGGTTCAGGGCAAGAACGCGGCCGTCGCGTTGGCTGTATCGGAATGTTGCGTAGCCGACTTTCCCCGTGTGACGCAATCGGCAGCCATCGAAGGCTTGGCCAACGTTGCGTGGCCGTGTCGACTTGAACGGGTGCTTGAGAATCCGCCCGTGATTATCGATGTCGCCCATAACCGGGCCGGAATGGTCGAACTCGTAAAGTCACTCGAAGGCCCGTGCGCGGTTGTTCTCGCGGTTGCCTCTGACAAAGAAGCCGCAGGCATGATCGACGCGCTCCGGGGCCTCGCGGCTCCCCTAATCCTGACCTCATTTTCCGGGAAACGATCCCTCGGTGTCGATGCGTTGAGCCGTGCCGCTCACGGTGTTCCCCATGAGCAAGCAGCGACCTTGTCGGAGGCCATACGCCTGGGCCTCAGCCGCGCCAGCGCCACGCGCCCCCTGCTCATTACCGGTTCCCTATTCGCCGCTGGCGAAGCCCGAGAACTGCTCATTCGCGAGCACAACGCCCTGCCGCTACGGTTCTGAGCGCGGTCGCGAACCCTGGGCTGAGAAATCTTACGCTTTCAGCGTATACTGCCGAAGGGTAGCGGCAATGAAGAATTTCTGGAGATTTCAGCGGTAGTAATAGAACTGCACCCATAGGAAATAAGAGCGGGAGTCCAGCGGCCTATACGCGGTCGACGAGGAGCCGATACATGCACGAAGAAAACAGACGTTTCACCAGCGACGAGGTCACCGCCATCGTGCGCCGCGCGCTCGAGGGCCGGGGCGGCCAGGACGACGTCAGCTACCAAGATCTCGAAGAAATCGCGCGGCAATCCGGCATCGCGCGCGACGCGCTCCTGCTCGCCATCGACGCGGAAGAAGAGGTCGGCGAAATTGAGCGAGCCCAAGATGAGTGGAAGCGCCAACGCAAGCAGAAATTTTTCGAGCACCTGCGAGCCTACGTCATCATAAACAGCGCCCTCGCCCTTATAAACTTATTCACATCAGGGTATCCCTGGGTGCTGTGGTGCGCCCTTGTATGGGGGATCAGCCTCGCTTTCGACGTGTCCGACGCGTTTTACCCGAAGGCAGCCGCCGTCCATCGAGGCGCGAAGCGGCTGCTCCGAAAAAAGAACCGGCAGCGTCGGGCGGAGCAGGCCTACGGCCGACACTAGAGCTAGTTAAACTGATCTAGACAGATATATCACCGGGAGCCGAGCGTCGTGTGTCCGAGCAGGGGCATGCGTCATGTCCGTTTTACGCGTGGGCCGTCGGGTGTATCTTCGACCACCCATCCTTTTTCCGCGAGCTCGTCTCGGAGGCGATCGGACTCGGCGAAATCCTTACTGCGGCGGGCCTCTTGACGTTTTTGGACCAGATCCAGGATGTCTGCGGGCGCTTCACTTTCTTCCTCATCTCCAAGCAATCCAATGACGGCATCCAGTCGTTCTAAAAGGCCCAGCGCGTTCGCCGCCCCGTCGGCGCACAAACCGTCCTCGTCCATGATCCGGTTGGCTACGCGAATAAAATCGAATATCGCGGCGAGCGCTGCGGAGATATTGAGATCGTCGTCGAGGCCCGCCCCAAAATTTTGTTCGCATTCCGCGCAGGCTTCGGTGAGATCCGAGCCGCTTGATTGACGGATGCCCTGGAGGCGCAGGCGGAAATCCCGGACGCGTTCGAGCGAGCGGGCAGCGGCTTCGAGGGAGTCGGTGGAAAAGTTGGTGGGTTGGCGATAGTGCGTGGCGCGCAGGGCCCACCGGATAGCCAGGGCGCTGTGTCCCTCGTCGAGCAAATTATTCAAGGTGACCATGTTGCCCAATGACTTGGATATCTTGCGTCCGGACAAGTTGAGATGGGCCGCGTGCATCCAGTATTTGACGAAAGGTTTGCCGGTTGCGCCCTCCGATTGCGCGATCTCGTTCTCGTGATGCGGAAATACGAGATCGACGGCGCCGCAGTGGATATCAAAACTCTCACCGAGGTATTTCATGCTCATGCAGGAGCATTCGATGTGCCACCCTGGACGGCCTTTGCCTAATTCTGTTTCCCAATAGACTTCGCCGTCGTCCTCGACATAGGCCTTCCACAGGGCGAAATCGCGGGGATCTTCCGTGAGGTATTCGTCGGCGTCCATGCGGCCGCTTGCGCCTTGTTGCAGGGTGTCGACGTCGAAGTGGCTGAGCTTTCCGTAGTTGGGGAATGAGGCGATTTTGAAGTAGATGCTGCCGTCTACTTCGTAGGTGTGGCCGTTGTCGCTTAGTTTTTGGATGAGTTCAACCATCTCATCGATATGATCGGTCGCGCGCGGCGCCGTACCGGGCTCCCGTACACCGAGCACCTTCAGATCCGCGAAGAACATGTCCGTGTAACGGCCTGTCAGGTCTTTCAAATTCTCGCCTGTTTCGCGACAGGTACGGATAATCTTGTCTTCTACGTCGGTGATGTTCATGACGTGGGTGACGTCGTAACCGCGGTATTCAAGGTGGCGGCGCAGGAGGTCTTGGAACATGAAGGTGCGCAGGTTGCCGATGTGAGCGAGGTTGTAGACCGTGGGTCCACAGGTGTACATGCCGACCTTGCCGGGATTGCGCGGCTCGAACAGCTCTTTGGATTGGCTCAGTGTGTTGTAGAAACGCAGGGGCATTAATGTTCTCCGTGGTGGATATGCTAATCGCTATTCTGGCGGGAGGCTGCGGGGCCGGTTGAAGAGTCAGTTGAGCCGCTTCGGAATGTCAATCCCGTAGGCGCGGCCGCTGCCTTCGCCGATGACAAAGAACGACAATAGCGTTCCGGGGAGACCGACAAGGAAAGACAGGATTCGCCACCTGGCGCTGGGATTACTTTGTGCACGCATCCCAGCATAGCTGATATTTGCTAGGATCCAAAGCGCCGCGGCTACACTGGTATTCTCGAGCGCGGGGCTCGTCGTTTCTGAAACGGCATTTTGGGCGTGCGCCCCAAGTGGGGTCAAGAGAGCGGCAAGGGAACAAGTGAGTCGAACGACATAACGAACGGAGCCCATAGGAATTCTTCCTTTTCGTTGACATTGACCTAGCAATGATTAGGCAGATGGCGCCCTGAGAGTTGGCGATAGCCTGCCCGCGCCAAGTGCGCCCTTGTCCCCGAATAGACCTATTGAGGAGCCATGTCGAATCAAAAGAAGTGGATTGTAGCCATCTATTGAGGGTGAATCAATATGGGGTCGTGTCTATCGCCGTCCGCGTGTTTGCTTGGATTCTGGGTTCCGGCTATGGGCTTCCCATCAGAAAAGCGAAGTGGCCAGTAGGATTCCCAGTGCGTCCGCAACGAGATCGTCCAAATCGGCCATGCCACCCGATAGCGCGTCGAATATCTCTTTGCCGAGTCCCGCAAGGACAGCGAGACCAGGGTCGACGAGCGCTAGAAAAAAGCTGACGATCAGGTGTAGAAACTTGTCCGCGCCGCTCAGATCCAACATGGGGTAAGGCTCCTCCTCTCAGCCCGGTCGGGCAACCCGTTGCGCCGTAGTATAGCGTAGGCACTACTGATAATCATGGTCGACAAAGACTCGACTGAGAGCATCTTCATGCACGGGCCAGATTTTAGACTTTTGTTTCGTCCAAGCGCTACACTACAGTGTAACTTGCGGAGGAAGAAACGTGAATAGATTGGTACTTTTTCTGGCGCTGGGCGGCTTTATCTTGTGCGCCCTGTTTGGGTTGCCGCTGCAGGCCGCGTTTGCTCAAGACAGCGAGCCGGCGGAGGAATCGGCGGAGTCTGTTGAGGTGGAAAGCGCCGCGGTCGCAGAGGAAGAAGAAGGACCCAACGAGTTTTTTTTCTTTCTTGGCCGGTTTCACCCCATCGCGCTCCACTCACCCATCGGTATTCTAACCGCGCTATTTCTCTTTGAACTGGTCGTTCTCGTGTTCATCCGCGACCAATTCCTCCAGCGAAACGCCGCGCGCTGGGTGCTCCTGACGCTAGGAGCAGCATCCGCCGTTGCCGCCGCGACCTTGGGCGTGTTCTTGTCGTGGTCGGCTGGGTACAACGAAGATCTGGTCTTTTGGCACAAATGGACGGGTATCGCGGTGGCGGTTGCGGCGGTGGTTGCCTGGGTCCTTCGCGTGTTGTATGAGCGTAGCCAAGACCCGAGCTACAACTGGGGCTATTTTGTGTCGTTGCTCGTCGCGGTGACGGTACTCATTCCCGCAGGGCATTTCGGAGCGGGATTGACCCATGGCACGGATTACCTGACCAAGTATCTCCCTGAACAGATGGCCTTTCTTGCTCCGATTTTGGGCGAAGCCAAGGTCGATGGGACTGAGCCTGCGGATGACAGCATTTTCGGGAACGAAATTTTACCTATTCTTGAAGGAAAGTGTTTTGAGTGCCACGGCGTAGAGAAGCAAGACGGCGATCTGCGCCTCGATGACCTCGACAATGTGCTGGAGGGTGGCGAGAGTGGATTGCCCTCGATCGTGCAAGGCGAAGCCATGGAAAGTCATATGGTCAAGCTCATGCTCTTGCCCGAAGAAAATGAAGACGTCATGCCGCCGCGCGGTAAGGCGAAACTCTCGCCTGAGGAAACGCTGACGCTCATCGAGTGGGTCAACCGCGGAGCCCCCTGGGGAGATTACGAAGCTCCCGCGCCGGTCGTCGTTGCGGTGTCGAGCGCCGACCCCAGCGAAGTGGATCCAGCGGATATGGAGTCGAAGGCGGTCATCGAGATCGACGAAATAATGGAAATGTTCTTCGAGGAGCAATTCAATGAGCTCCGTCGATCCGTCGCCGAAGAGCCCAGCAAACGCTCCCAGCTCCGGGCGGTGTACCGGACCACCTACTCTCTGGCCGAGGCTCATAATCTTCTATTCGACCTAGACGAGGACTATTTTGAGGAAGAGTTTATAGAAGCCGACGTATGGGGCGCATACGTGGTTAGGGGCCGCCAGTATGCCGGCGCTATCGGCGACGCCCTCAGACCGCTTGACTATCCTCTCGTGAAAGAACGCTTCGTGGCCCTCGTCGAAAGCTGCAACGGCTGTCACGAAGAATTCGCAGACGACGTGGATCCATTCACCGTGGAAGTTCCGGAAGAGAAAAAGCCCGCCGAGAAAGAGGATGGCGGCGAACAGTAGAGCCGCCTGAGGCGAAGGGACTGGAATTAGGCGCCACGGCGGTTGCCGAACTGCGTCGAATTCACGCAATCATTTGCCCTGCCCTTCGTTCGTATGCTACTCTACGTCGATTTTTACCTTTCAGGGGTCTGTTCTTAAGGTAGGTTTGGGTGCCCGGTTTATGCCGGGTTAAGCCTGCTTCAGACTCCGAAGCCGAACCCGACAGGAGAGTTACCATGGCAACTGTTACGATGAGAAGTTTGTTGGAGGCGGGAATTCATTTTGGCCACCAGACCCGGCGTTGGAATCCGAAAATGGCTCGATACATTTTTGGCGAGCGCCACGGCATTTACATTATCGACTTGCAGCAGACGCTGCGTCAGCTTCGCAAGGCCTACCTCGCTGCGCGCGACGCGGCGGCGAAAGGCGGCAAGGTTCTTTTTGTCGGCACGAAGAAGCAAGCGCGCGACGCGATTCAGCGGGAAGCTGATCGCTGTGAAATGTACTATGTGAACAACCGCTGGCTCGGCGGCACCCTGACGAACTGGGAAACGATTCAAAAAAGTATCCGCAGCCTCATCCGCCTGGAGGAAATTGAGGAGAGCGGCAAGATTGATGCCTACACGAAGAAGGAAGGCATCAAGATGCGGAAGGATCGAGAGAAGCTGGACCGAAATCTGCGTGGTATCAAGAGCATGAACGGTCTGCCCACAGTGATGTTCGTTATTGATTCGCACAAAGAATCCATTGCTGTGAAGGAAGCCGAGCGCCTGAATATCCCCTGCATCGCTATCGTCGATACGAATAGCGACCCCGATGCGGTCCCGATCCCGGTCCCCGGAAACGACGACGCGATTCGCGCCATTAACCTGTTCACCTCGATTATCGCCGACGCTGTCATTGAAGGGCGCATGGCCTACGAGAAAAACAAGGAAGAAGCGGCGGAAAAGGATCGCGCGGCTTCAGCCGAGAAGGCTGTCAAGTCAGACAAGCTCGCCAAACTACAATCGAAACAGGTAGACGAAGCGGCAACGCCGAAGGCCGAGGAGAAAACGGTTGTCGAGCCTGTCGCTCCTAAGGCAGAGCCTGTCGCGAAAGCGGCGCCTGCCCCTGAGGCGGAACCTGCCGCGGAAGCGGAAAAAGCGCCCGCGACTGAATAGACCGCGAATTTCGCCGTCGATCTACCGTTCGAATTTACGCACCAGAGGAGTTGCAACTTAGCATGGCTATATCCGCGAAAGATGTTAAAGACCTGCGCGAGAAGACCGGCGCAGGTATGATGGACTGTAAGAAGGCGCTGACCGAATCGGATGGGAATTTCGAGGCGGCCGTCACGTGGCTCCGTGAAAAGGGCATTGCCAGCGCGGCGAAGCGCAGCGGCAAGATAGCTAGCGAAGGCTCGGTCTTTTCGTATATTCACCTGGGCGGCCGTGTGGGCGTTCTCGTAGAAATAAACTGCGAGACGGATTTTGTGGCGCGCGGCGACGGGTTCCAGCAATTCGGAAAAGACATCTGCCTTCAGATTTGCTCGGTGTCCCCGCGCTGGGTTTCGCGCGAGGATGTACCGCAGGATATCGTGACTTCCGAAACGGAAATCTTCAAGACGCAAGCCCGTGACAGCGGTAAGCCGGAAAAAATACTTGAGAAGATCGCCGAAGGCAAGCTGCGCAAATTCTACGAAGAGAACTGTCTGATGGAGCAGAAATTCGTCAAGGATTCCGATATGACCATCGAGACGATGGCGAAATCGCTGAGCGGCCAGATCGGTGAGAAGATTGATGTGCGCCGCTTCGAGCGCTTCCAGGTGGGCGAAGGCATTGAGAAGGAAGAAGTCGACTTCGCCACGGAAGTAGCCCAAGCCGTGGCCGATTCCCAGGGAGACTAACCCCATTGTCCAGCGCTCGATACAAGCGCATTCTCCTCAAGCTTAGCGGCGAGGCCCTTCAGGGCGACGGCGAGGGGGGGATTGATTTTGGCATCGTTAGACAGTTGTGCGGCGAAGTCAAGGAAGTCCGCGCGATGGGTGTGGATATCGGGCTGGTCGTCGGCGGAGGTAATATCTTTCGGGGCACGCACGATTGCGATTCCGGCTTGGACAAACCTACCGGCGACTATATGGGTATGTTGGCGACGGTGATTAACGCTCTCGCTGTTCAGGCGGTGCTGGAGGCGCACGACGTGCCGACGCGTGTTATGACTGCCATCGAGATGCCTCCCGTGGCCGAGCCCTATATTCGCCGCCGAGCCGTGCGCCATTTGGAGAAGGGACGGGTCGTCATTTTCGGGGCGGGAACCGGCAACCCCTTTTTTACGACCGATACCGCGGCCGCGCTCCGGGCCAACGAGATTGGCGCGGAGATTCTGTTCAAGGCCACGAAGGTTGACGGGGTCTACGACGCGGATCCCATGAAAAATCCCGACGCGAAAAAGTATGATACTCTGAGCTACACAACCATTTTGGCAAAGAACCTTGGCGTGATGGACGCGACGGCGATTTCGCTGTGCCGTGAAAACAGTTTGCCCATATTGGTCTTCGATATGACCCAGCCTGGCAACATCGTTCGGGCGCTGAAAGGCGAGCGTATCGGAACTACCGTCGAAGGAGAATAGCGAATAATGATCAACGCGATCGTGAAAGATGCCCGGGAGCGGATGGGCAAAACCGTTGAAGCCTTCACGCAGGAATTGGTTCATATACGCACCGGCCGCGCATCCGTCGGCCTCCTCGACATGATCGATGTGGAGGTGTACGGATCCAACATGAAGATGAATCAGGTGGCGTCGATCTCGGCGCCGGAGGCTCGGCTCTTGGTGGTGCAGCCCTGGGACAAGACCCAGATTCCCGCTATCGAAAAGGCCATCCTTGCTTCGCCGCTCGATATCACCCCTTCTAACGATGGCCAAGTGGTCCGGTTGCCCCTGCCTCAATTGACGGAGGATCGGCGCAAGGATTTGGTCAAGATGGTCGGAAAGCTGGCTGAAGAATGCCGGGTTTCGATTCGCAACGCGCGCCGTCACGAAGTGGAAGAGGCGAAGAAGAAACAGAAGTCCGGCGAACTTCCGGAAGACGATGCTCACAAACTGACTGCGGAAATCCAAAAGGTCACCGATGAGTTCATCAAGAAGATTGAAGGCATGCTGAAGGCGAAAGAAGTGGAAATTATGGAAGTGTGACGGCCGATTAGGCCGTAGGACCGATGTCTTGACCCGCCGCGGTATACCCATGAATTGGGAATCCGCGGCTTTCCTTTGAACACTAGCGGTGTGTATTGATGAGCCAGTCAGAACTCAATATGAAGCGCCTACCCCGGCACGTCGCCATCATTATGGACGGCAGCGGCCGATGGGCGAAAAAGCGTGGCGTGACCCGCATACGGGGCCATGAAGAGGGCGCGGCCAGCGTGCGCGTGATCGTCGAGGCCTGTCGCGAATTGGGGGTCATCGAAAGCCTTTCGCTCTACGCCTTTTCCACGGAAAACTGGCGGCGCTCGAAGACGGAGGTTAATGCCCTGTTCCGCCTTCTGAACAAGCACATCAATTTGGAGATCGACAATCTCCACCGGGAAGGCATACGCGTGGTATTCACCGGGCGGAAGGACGGCCTTTCCAAGAAGGTCATGTCCGACATGGAATCCTCCATGGAAAAAACGCGCAACAACAAGGCCATGATATTGAATATCGCCGTCAACTATGGGGCGCGGGCCGAGTTGGTGGATGCATGCCGCGCGATCGCCACAGAGGCCCGTGACGGCGACCTCCGGCCGGAAGACGTTGACGAAGACACCATTGCCGAGCGCTTGTATCTTCCGGAACTACGGGAAGTGGACCTCCTTATCCGCACGAGCGGCGAATTGCGACTGAGTAACTTCATGCTCTGGCAGATTTCCTATGCGGAAATCGTGGTCACGAAAACCTTCTGGCCCGACTTCCGAAAGCGCCACTTGCACCAAGCCTTCCTGGAATACCAAGCGCGCGACCGTCGCTTTGGGGGGCGCAAATGAGCGACGTCAGCAAGAAAGAACAGGGTGGCGGATACTTCGTTCGTGTGAGCACCGCGCTGATTCTCTTGCCTTCTGCTTTGGTACTGGTGTGGCTTCCCGGGGGTGCGTACGGGGGGCTCAAGGTGGCCGTCGCGGCGGCGGCGCTCACGGCGGCGTACGAGTACGCTGGGCTGCTGAAGGCACGGGGAATTGCTGGAGCCGGACGAACGGCGATCATCGCCGCCACGGTAGTCGCTTTCTCGGGAGGCTTCGCTGGGCGAGTCGATCCGGGGGCTGTCCTCTTCGGCGCGTGCGCGGTCGTATGCGCGGTCCATGTTTTTCGGGGCGACGTATCGATTTCCTCGCTGTCCGCGTCCGTTTTTGGCGTCGTGTACACCGGTTGGTTTCCTGCTCATTTCCTTATGCTTCACGCGGCTGCGAACGGCACCGGGTTGATAACACTCCTCATCGTCGCGGTTATTTTTACCGATTCTGGTGCGTACTTTGTCGGCAAGAGATTTGGCAAACACAAATTGGCGCCCGTGATCAGCCCGAACAAAACTTGGGAAGGCGCCTTCGGCGGCTTTGCTTTCGCCATCGCGGCGGTGGTTGGCCTCCACTCTATGCATAATGCGATGGAGTGGGAAGGATTCGCCGATTGGTCTTTGTACCGCTGCGCCATGGCCGCAGCCCTCATCTCGATTACGGCCCAGATAGGGGATCTTACGGAATCAATCCTGAAGCGCGATGCGGGCGTCAAAGATTCGGGGACGATCTTTCCCGGACACGGCGGTGCCTTGGACCGCTTCGACGGATTCCTATTTGCCACGCCAGTCTTGTACTATATTGCGGTTTTCTAACACTCTCGACGTGCCAGCGACTGGGCGCTTGGCGCGAAGCCGCGCCCCAATTCCAACGGAAAGTAAAGCAATGTTTGACGAAGAAAGCACTCAGATCCGGACCTTCCTGTCTCGGCTTGCCGAGCTTAGCCAATGTCTCAATATCGAGGACAAGCAGGTGGGAGTCGTCAAGCTTGAGGAAGAAATGGCGGTACCGAATTTCTGGGACGATCCGGATGCCGCACAAAAAATCGTGAAGCGCCTGAAATTGCTCAAGGCGATTGTGACCGCCCCGTCCGAATTGCAGGGCGAGCTTGAAGACACGCAGCTTCTCATCGAGATGGCTCAGGACGAAGGCGATGAGTCGGTGGGCCAGGAGATCAGTGAGGCGCTGACGGAACTCGAACAAAAACTGAATCGCCTCGAAGTCGAAAGCCTTCTGTCTGACCCGCGCGACGCGAAGAACGCTATTATCAATATTCATCCGGGCGCGGGCGGCACGGAATCTTGCGATTGGGCGGAGATGCTGTACCGGATGATTACCCGCTATTGCGAACGCCACGAGTATGACGTCGAGGTGCTCGACTTTCAGCCCGGTGACGAAGCCGGCTTGAAAAGCGCGGCGCTTCTTGTGTCAGGGCCCTCGGCCTACGGAAACTTAAAGTCGGAAGCCGGGGTCCATCGACTGGTACGCATTTCTCCCTTCGATGCGAATAAGCGCCGGCACACCTCCTTTGCGGCGGTCGAAGTGTTGACGGAAGTGGACGACACGATTGAAATTGAGATTCGTGAAGAAGATCTAAGGATGGACGTATTCCGGGCCAGCGGCGCCGGCGGGCAGCATGTAAACAAGACCAGCTCCGCCGTCCGCCTCACCCACATGCCCAGCGGTATTGTCGTGTCCTGCCAAATGGAACGGTCGCAACACCGCAACCGCGCGATGGCCGAATCTGTGTTGAAAGCAAAACTCTACGATATCGAACAAGCCAAGCAACAGGCTGAACTCGACAAGCAACGCGATAGCCATCAGGAAGTAGCGTGGGGGAGCCAAATCCGGAGCTATGTCCTGCACCCCTATCAGATGATTAAGGACCACCGGACGAATGTCGAAACGGGAAATGTTGAGCGCGTCCTCGATGGCGACCTGGATACCTTTGTCGAGGGCTACCTGAAATGGAATCTGGAACAGAACGCGCGCAGATAAAGGTCAGCAAGAGAAATGGTATAGACTTGGAAAGCACTGTTCCAGGGAAGATGTAAGCAACCACACAACAAGTTGAGGAAGCAATGGAAGACACACCCCAAACATCCGAAGACGAACTCCGGCAACATCGTATCGATAAGCTGGATCGCATCCGCGAACGCGGCGACGAACCTTATAAATTCTTGTTCGAGCGCTCGGCGGGTATCGGCGAAGTCCGCACGGCCTACGAGTCGGCGGAAGCCGCTACGGAATCGCCCGAAGACATCGACCAATCCGCCACGGTCGCCGGGCGTGTCATCGCGATGCGCGGCCAGGGCAAAGTTACCTTCGCCGATTTGCGTGACGAATCGGGGACCATCCAGCTTTTTCTAAAGAAGAACACCCTTGGAGACGACGCCTACCTGGGTATCAAAGACCTCGACATCGGCGATTTTATCGGTGTAACGGGTAAGGTCAAGCGCACGAAGATGGGCGAGCTGACCGTGTTCGCAAAATCTTTCGAGATCCTGACGAAGACCCTCCGCGCGCTGCCCGAAAAGTATCACGGCCTCACCGATGTGGAGACCCGTTACCGTCAGCGGTATCTGGACATGGTCGCAAACCCGGAAGTGCTCGACCGCTTTCGCAAGCGCATCACGCTGGTATCGGTCATGCGGGAGTGGCTCACCGACAAGGGCTTTCTCGAAGTCGAAACTCCGATGCTCCAACCGATCCCCGGCGGCGCGACTGCACGCCCCTTCATCACGCACCACAATACCTACGACCGCGAACTCTATCTACGCATCGCGCCGGAGTTGTATCTCAAACGGCTCATCGTCGGCGGCTTTGAGAAAGTCTTCGAGATAAATCGGTCGTTCCGCAACGAAGGGGTGGACACGCGGCACAATCCCGAGTTCACCATGATGGAACTCTACGAGGCCTACCAGGATTATATGGGCTTGATGGACGAGACGGAGGCGCTGTTTCAGGCCGTCATCGGAGGCGTCAACGGCAGCCTTTCTTTTGAGTATCAAGGCGACACCATCGACGCGTCCGGACCGTGGCGGCGCTTGTCCTTGTTCGAGTCCATCCGCGAATACGCGGGCGTCGATCTAGAACAAACACGAGACCGTGAAGAGGCCGCGTCCATCGCAAAGGGAATCGGCATCGATGTGGACCCCAGCATGGGATATGGAAAAATCGTGGACGAGGTGATGTCAGAACGGGTGCAATCCCACTTGGTTCAGCCGACCTTCCTCTACGACTATCCCATCGAGATCTCGCCGTTGGCGAAAAAGAAGCGCGGCAATCCCGATCTCACGGAGCGCTTCCAGGTCTTTATCGGCCGCCTGGAGATGTGTAACGCCTTTTCGGAACTGAACGACCCCATCGATCAGCGCGAGCGCTTTGAGCAACAGTTGGCCTTGCGCGAGGGCGGCGACGATGAGGCGCAACGGCTGGACGAGGATTATATTCGCGCCCTGGAAATCGGCATGCCGCCCACGGCGGGACTGGGGATTGGGATAGACCGCTTCGCGATGCTGCTGACGGATTCCGCGTCGATACGGGAAGTGATCATGTTCCCGCAGCTGCGGACGATTTCGTAGCGATAGCCAAACATTTTCTGACAGGACAACAGGATGGGCAGGATGATCTTGAAAATTCTGTCCATCCTGTTATCCTGGCAAAAGAAAGAGATTGGAAAAACTGATGAGGTTTGAAACCTTCGTTGCCCTGCGCTACCTGCGAGGAAAACGAAAAAACCGTTTTATCAGCCTCATCACGATCATCTCCATCGCGGGTGTCAGCGTCGGCGTCATGGCGCTCATCATCGTGCTGGGCGTCATGACCGGATTTAACAACGCCCTGCGCGAAACCATCATCGGCAACCGCGCCCACTTCACCATCGTCGATCCCCTCGGCCAACCGATTCGCGATTACGAAAGCCTGATCGAAGACGTAGAGGGAATCTGTCCCGATATCATCGCGTCCAGCCCGATCATCCAAGTCGACGCCTACGCCGTGTCCAAGACGAGCCGAAGGCTCGCCCAGATTCGCGCTCCCATGATCATATTCGGCGTGGACCCCGAACTCGAAGCGAAGGTGACGGATTTAGACACCAACCTCACCCGCGCGGGCGGGCGAACTTCGGGGGCGGGCGCCTTGCCGACCGGGTTCAATCAAATCGTCCTCGGGTATGGCCTCGCGGATAAGTTGGGTCTGAG
>JAPYPO010000478.1 GCA_029937645.1 Candidatus Hydrogenedentota bacterium | reverse complement strand
CGCACCGCTGAAGCGCGGTTCGTTCAGCGGCCGAAAGGCTTGCAGGTAAGCGAGCGCCGTTCGCGACGATCACCTGAAACAAGTGCTCAACACCCACGTAGCACTTGCCGCTCCGAATGCTCAGATTCGCCGCTTCATCCAGAACTACCCCGATCTCTTCGGAAACTCTTACTTGCAAGTCAGCACTCCCTTTTACGAGGTAGGATAAGCGAAAGTTTCTAGCAGGACCGATTCATCGAGAATCAGCTTCTCGGGCGATAAGGAAAAGAGTACCTCCGGCGGCCACGTCCGTAGGCTGCCCAATTCCAGGAAGGAGCACAAAATTTCCTCAATTCGGCCGCCCCCCTTTGTTCCCAACAGGGATAAAGATACCCTTATACTGATCCCCAAAGCCCGCCGGGTCCGGGAGCCCTTCCGGGAAAATGGCCACCCCATGTTCCTCCCGAAGACGCTGCATCATCTTTTGACTAAGAATGCCGGTCGCCATATCATCCCGTGCCTCCTGCGCCGATTTTTGCCGACGGTCCTCCCGCGCCACCACCTCCAGAACGAGAAACGCTCCCGGCATGGAAAGCGCCCGCCCTTCAAGAATATCCGTATAGGGAGGAAGGAAAATCGGACCAATAATATCGCCCACCTTCGAACCCGTCATCCGCCCCCAGAAGAGCTTAAACTTTTCTGCCGCCGGGTCATTCTCAAACGCCGCCTCAATAACCGACGCCGCATCCTTACTCTTGTAGTGTTTGAAGATATCGCCAAACGGCTCGCCCGCCCTTATCCTCTGAATAACACGATGCGCCTGCCCGCTCGCATCGTCCAGCGCAGCCGGGAAGCGAATCGCCCTAAAATCAATGCTCTCAAAGGAAATAAGCTCGTCCTTACGCATCGCATAATCCGCATCGTACTCATCCTCCGTGACGGACAACGTCCCTTGGCTAAGCGCCACATTGCGCACATAGTCCAACCCCTGCTCGCGCAACAAAATGTACTCCTCAGCCTCAATGCCCAATTCGATGGCGTACATCAGTACATCGATTTCAGCCTTTCCGTAATTCAGATTGCGCGCCAGCGCTTCCACATCCGCATTCGGATGCCACAACAGCTCATATTCCGGATTCTCCTCAAAATAGATGGACGTCGCCAATGCCGTATTCGGCTGAATTCTCCCCTCCTCCAACAAGGCTTCCGCGATCTCGTCCCTGATCTTATTGTCGATATACGTATCCAGTGCTCGGCGCAGATCGCTTTTATTTTGAATGAGCGGCCGTTCGTCATCCTCCATGTTCCGGATAACCCGCATCAGGTCGCCGGCGTTGATGACCTCTCCATCCATCTCCGCCACCTTGCGCATATCCGGGTCCGCGATAAACCCACACCCCAACAAAACCGCAGACAATCCGAACAAAACACTTGTCGCCAAGAGAACTCGACTCAAACCACGCCTACCCATTTTCAATCTGAATCTAGTCATGCACCTAACCTCCTGCATTGAAAGCGCTTCGCGATGTCGCTCAAGAATCTGCCCGCATGACCAGTATCCTACCATGCAAACGCGCCCAGTCGATACTCTCTTGCCGGGGCTCACATAGCCTCCGGCACTGACGGGGGCTTCACCCTGCGCTCAACGCAAATACCCCAACGCGTCAAGCGCCTCCACATCCTCCTCCGACAACGGCGCCGCCTCGGCCAAAACCTTCGGATTCGCCGCGTTCCACACATCGATGAGGGCCGTCAGGCGCTGCGTTTCGGCGGGGTATCTGCGCGCCCGGTTCTTCCGTTCCTCCGGGTCCTCCGCAAGATTAAACAACTGCGGCTTCCGGCCACCCAAAATTAGTTTCCAGGGACCAACAATCACCGCTTGCAAACTCGGCGGCCGCGTCGCCAGCGCACGGCGTCCCTCGGCGTCGCGCGGAATCGAACCGCCGTAGGTCTCCACCACCCGGACACGTTCCAAAGGAATCGCATCGCGAATCACGTCCAGCCCCATCATCCTGTCCAGAGGCGGCAGCCCCGCGAGGCCAAGAAGCGTCGGCGCGACATCAACACCGCGGACGGGCGAGGCGTCCCGTCTCGCCTTGATGCCGGGCCCACTGATAAAAAACGGCACACGCATCGTCGTCTGATACACCCGGCGCGTGTGGCCCACGTAATTGTGCTCGTGTAGGCTCTCCCCATGATCCGCGACCAACACGATAAATGTATTCGCCTTGGGCAGCGCACCCAGCAGTCGGCCCATATGGAAATCGGTAAACGCGATCTCCGAATCATACCGCGCCCGTGTGCGCTCCACAGGCGATAACTCACGCAAGGGCTTACCATAAGGATTAAAACCCTTGTGCATTTTATATGGCCCATGCGGGTCCATGTAATGCGCCCAGAGAAAAAACGGGCGCGCCCGATCCCGTTCCGCCAGCCAACGCACGATCAAGTCCGTTACCTTATCCGAACCCCGCTCCGATTCAGCGACACCTATCCGCTTATCCATGAACCCAGCGTCGTACAGCATGAATCCCCGCTCCAAACCAGAAAGCGCCGCCTTCAAATTCCAATTGCTCACCACAGCCGCCGTTTCATAGCCCGCCTCTCTAAACGACTCGGCGACCACGGGGACCTCCGCAGGCACAGGAACACCATTCCGCGTCGTACCCACTACCCTCGGAAATCGTGACGTCAACATCGAGATAAATGACGGCCCGGTTTGCGGCTCCTCACACACCGCGTCCTCGAAGACGACGGAACGCGCAGCTAACGCGTCCAGAACGGGCGAAGTATCTCGGCGGTATCCATACACCCCTAAATGATCCGCGCGAAGCGTATCCACCGTCAGAAAAACAACATTCGGCTGTTCCGCTCCCGACCCTGCAAGAAGCAGAGCTATCGTTATCGTCTTTAACAGCATGATTAATTTCCTGGCTGCCAAGCGCTCGTGTGCCAAGTGCTCGTATTGACTGGTGGAAGGGCGACCGTTATGATTCCGAATTCGTAGACGGACACAGAAGGCAGCATGGGTTGCTTCGTGACCGAATACCAGGATGAACGGGATTCTTCTTCGGTTGATTCAGATCCTGACACGCGCAAGATTGGCCGCCCGCCGCAACAGGAAACAAGAAGATTCATTCTCATGATAAAACGTTTCATTCAAGCAAGAGCGACAGCACGCGCCGCCTTCGCAACACTTGAGATCGTGACTCGATGCGCGCCGTAGCCGTAGCCGATCTCCAAGAAGGCATGCTCGTCGGTAAGACCCTGGTCGATGATACCGGTCGCGTACTCCTGCATCAAGGGATCGTGCTCAACGCTTCCTATATAAAAGCGCTCAATCCGAGATTACCCATATGGACCCGTCGGCGACCGGAGCCAATGAGATTGAAGC
>JAPYPO010000477.1 GCA_029937645.1 Candidatus Hydrogenedentota bacterium | reverse complement strand
TTCAATCTCATTGGCTCCGGTCGCCGACGGGTCCATATGGGTAATCTCGGCTTAACCCTATTCCGGCCAATAAATTCAGGAAATCCGGGGCATCCGATCAGAAATAACAGCGCGATCATACTGCTCCACACGAGACGCTTGCCCCCCGGCCAGAGGCGCCCTGGTCGCTCAACACCTACCGCAGCGCAGTATAGCACATCCAAATTCATCGCCCGCCCAAAGGTGATGCTTAAGAAAATTGCGCCGACATCAGACTACCGGCACATCTTCAGGGGTAAGTCCCGCTGAAAGGTCTCGGCTCAGGGTTGGTTGTCCGCCAGTTCCGCCGCATACTTCTCGGCCACGCTTTCCAACAGAGGTTCGACGGCGTTGCCTGTATGCACATACAAGCGAAGGCGCAGTTCCACAAATTGCCCCGGTTCCAGACGGGCAGACGTGCCCCGTGGGAGCGAAGCGACAAGTGACGACCCGGATTCCGAGGCGTGGCGCAATTGAAGACCACCCGGTTCGTAGGGGTGTTTGATCAAGGCAACGCCCGCCGAGCGGGAGCTGCGCAGTACCCGGTAGCTCAGGTCAATCCACTCCGGTGTCGTCGGTCCCCCGGTCGCCCGTGGCCGCCCAGGCGATGTGACTAGCCTGGGCACGGCTGTCGTATTCGCCATTTGGACTGTCAACCCGAGGGGCGAACCTCCCTGGGTTCCGGTGATGGAGATGGCCTCGTCCAGGACATTCGTGAGCCGGAGATAGAGGTCGATGGTCCGTTCGCGCGAATCCGAAGGATAGACCTCGATCCCTTGCGTCTCCATCAGGACAGCCCGGCCATCCGCGTTGCGCACCCACGCAAACTGAGCGCCAATCGTGGCGAGTTCTTCCGACGTGGACACGTCTAGCCAGCGTTCAAAAACTCGCGTAGCGCCGCGCTTCTCGCCGGGACCAAAAAATTCACCTCCGGCCTCTACCCGCGCCCACGACCAGAAAATGCCAGTGAAGATTTGCGCTTTCGTGGACGCATCGGGCGTCAATACATTGCCATACGGGCCCCAGAGAACCTCGATATAGCCTGCCTGAGCGGAAGTGCCGTCGCCCCCGTCGTTCGCGCTGTAGCGGTACTGAAGGATGGGTCGTCCCCGTTCACCGAGGATCAGCTCGCGTCCGGTATCGTTGATGGTAATCTGCGCCGAAGCGCAAAAGGGCAACAGAAGCGCCACCACAAAGGCATGGCAAAAAGAGGCGCGCATAGTAATAAGAAATCGCATCGCAACCCTATCGTAACAAGGCCGGGCACAGGATCGCGAACGCGCTATTGCACCCGCTTGCGCACCCACAATGTCGCTTGGTCGAGCGCGAATACGACCAGCGCGATAATGACGAGAAGGACGGTTACCTTCTCGTACTGAAACGAGCCTACGTAGGCTTGGATGTAGTAGCCAATCCCGCCTGCGCCGACGAGGCCCAACACCGTAGCATCGCGGAAGTTCAGCTCGAAACGGTACACGGTAAAGGACACGACTTGAGGGATCGACTGTGAAAATAAGCCGTAGCGCATGGTTTGCAGCCAGCCCGCACCGGTCCCCTCGATTGCGTGGATGATCCCTTCGTCCGCCGTTTCAAATTCTTCGGCGTAGAATTTTCCCAACATCCCGATCGAGTGGAAGGCGATAGCTAACGCGCCGGGGAAAGGACCGAGCCCAACGGCCGACACGAAAATTACGGCCACCACGATCAAGGGAATCGACCGGATGACACCCAAGAGCGTCTTGAGGCCTGCCGAGAACCAAAAAGGGGAGATGTTGGAGGCGGCCAGGAAGCCCAGCGGCAGCGAAATCACCACCGCCAATACCGTACCCACCAGCGCGATCATCAAGGTCTCAACTGCGGAGTAGAACACCAGATCGGCGACGCTCCAATCCGGCGGTACGAAGCGGCTGAAGAATTCTTCCATGCGTGGCGCGGCGTCGGCCAAGACCTCCAGATTGAACTCGGATCCGTAGAACGACCACCCCGCTACGCCCATGAAGGCCCCCCAAAACAGGAGATGCGCAATAAACCGGTTACGCGATCTTCGTTGCAGGGTTGACATGCCGCGCCTCCATCGTTTGGGCCGCGTCGTTCGGGTGCTCGGGGCCTGTGTAAATGAGTTCCTCACTTTCCGTGGATAGGCTATCCGGCAGGCCGTCAAAAACCACGTAGCCTTGATGTAGCCCGATGACGCGCGTCGCGTAGCGCTTCGCCAGGCGGGGCTGGTGCAGATTCATCATCAACGTGATCCCGCGGCGCTTGGTGAGGCCGACCAACAGGTCCAGTGAATCTTCGGCGAGTTCCGGGTCGAGATTCGAGATCGGTTCGTCCGCCAAGATCAGCTCGGCGTTTTGCATGAGCGCGCGCGCGATCGCGACGCGTTGCCGTTGGCCGCCGCTGAGCGTTTCCACGCGGCGCTCGCCGAGTCCCGTCAGTTCTACTTCGCTCAAGATGCTCTCGGCGCGTTCCCACTCTTCTTTCGGATAGAGGCCGAGAATGCTTGTGAACGTCCCGACACGGCCCAGCGCGCCCGATAGCACATTGTGGATTACGTTCATACGGGGCACCAGGAAAAACTCCTGGTCAATCATCGCCACGCGGCGTTGGAAGGCTTTTGCCCCGCCACGGCGTACGGCGACAATGGGGTCCTCTCCGAGAATGCGGACGGTACCCTCGCTCGCACGCAGGCGCCCTTTGACCAGGCGCGACAGCGTCGTTTTTCCAGAGCCGCTGCGCCCCAAGACAAATACACGTTCCCCCGCGTCGATACGGAGATGGTCAATTTGGAGCGCGCGAGTTTCTCCGAGGCGTACGACCGCTTTGTTGATCGAAACGGTGGGTACAGGCGCAGTTGCTATGTCGTTGGATGATGCCATGGTTTATCTTTGAGAGTGCCATGTGTAACTTAATGACTCTATGCGTTACTTAATTATCCCATGCGCCCGTGCGATTTTTTCGACTTCCTGGAAATCCTCGTGATCGACCTCGACGTACCCGTCTACTCCGTACAGCATCTGGAGCAGGTTTTCATTCGGCCCGCCGTTCAATGCCAACAGTGATTTCTTCAGATCCGCCACCGCCTGAACCGGCAAGCCCTTCCGGACCACCACGCAGTGCGAGGGCAAACGCTTCGATTCTCCGATGAAGACGATAGCGTCACGCTCCTCGGGCCGCAGCAGATTATACGCGAACTGCCCAATCCCCGCCGCATCAACGAAGCCGTTGTAGACGGCCCGGATCGCTTGCTCATCGCCTCCGGCAAAATAGACGCGTTTGAAATAGTCCTCCGGTTTGTCCTCGATAAGCCCTTCGCTCGTAAACAAATCCAGCGGGTACAAATAACCCGACGACGAGATAGGG
>JAPYPO010000476.1 GCA_029937645.1 Candidatus Hydrogenedentota bacterium | reverse complement strand
ATCGATGCCGGCGGATCTCAAGATGACTCTTCCAAATGGGAAATCCGGGTTTAGGGCTGCTGGCGGGCTCCAGGTTGCCCAATTGTCTGTCGACCGCGATACCATAATTTTACCCCCCTCCCAGACGGCGACCCAGTGGCCTGCGCCATCGTAGACAATACGAGGTGAAGAAGGACTGGCGCCCAGGCTTGCCTGCACCGGGTCCATGTCGGCGGGGATGCTCCAGGTGGCACCATGATCCAGGGAGCGCGACATACGAATCTTACGCCCCATGGTGGATCTCGCGAGACTGAGCCTGTATTGTGACTGCCACATGACGACGCAAGTGCCGTCGCCGTCCGTCGCCAGATAGGGAAACAACGCTCTACCCTCGGTTGAAAGCCATGGAGGCACGGGGTCTTGCTCCGGCTCTATTAGAATCGGCGTTGACCAACTCAATCCGTTGTCCTCGGAGCGGATAACGTAAATCCCTTCGTGCCGTATTATTACGGCCAGCAACCAGCGTCCGTTTCCACCCGATGCGATACTCAGCGAGAAAGGGTTCAGCCGCACCTCTGTCGTGGCGGGATGGACGGGTACTGGGGCGCTCCAGGTTTCACCGTTATCGTTGGAGAAGGAAGACACCAGGGAGCGGGACTGGAACCAAGCAGCCATCCAGTTTCCTTGCCCATCGGTAGCGATTTGGGGTTCCGTATCGGATAGGTCATCACTCAGCATACTCGGATGCAGGGGCCGCGTATCTTCGAAAATCACTTCGCTCGCCGCAGGAAAGGCAAAGAGCGCAAGGAACGCCACGCACGTTGGGCAGATCAATAGAATCCGCATGCCGAGCCTCCCTGGTTTAGTCATTATCTCGCTGCCCCTTGAAAAAAATTCGTAGCACCAGCAATGTAATGTAAACGGCGAACTAAAAGTGAAGCGGGTGACGGTGCGAACGCTTTCGCGCGTCAGCGGCGAAGTCCGCCGCATGCGCTGGTTCGACCCTCATATAATAGACGCCACGGAGTCGGAATTGGTGACGGGGACTTGAAGATGCCCGAGGGCGCGGGATGAAGGGGGATGTTATCGCGCCGGGTTCCTCTCGACTCCTTTGCTGACGCAACGTGCCACCGATGTTTGGATGCCCACGATACGCGAGGCGACCCTGTGCGCATCCGCTTCGGCGTCGAAGATTCCGAATAGGGTAGGTCCGCTTCCGCTCATGAGCGCGCCCCGGCAGCCTTCACGGTGCAACTCATTTTTCCATTGTTCCAATTCCGGATGGTCGCTGAAAACGGGGGCTTCCATGGCGTTGTGCAGGACTGCTTCCCATTGGCGGTTGGCCAAGGCGGCCTTCGCGGCTTCAAACCTGGGGGACGCGGCTTCGTCGGAGGGTGTTGGGCTTCGGATGAGTTGGGGATGGCCGTACACTTGGCCGGCGCTGACGCGTAATTCGGGATGGAGCAGGAGGAACCAGACTGGGGCGAGGGGCTCAAGGGGCCGAAGGATTTCTCCCCGGCCTGTCGCGGCTACGGTGCCGCCGGTCAAGCAATAGGGCACGTCGGAACCCAGCGTCAGGCCGAGCGCGGCGAGGTCCGGTGGCGTCAGCCCGAGTTCCCATAGTTCGTTCAGCGCGACGAGGGCGGCGGCGGCGTTGCCCGACCCGCCCGCGAGTCCAGCGGCCACGGGAATCCGCTTGTCGAGAACCATGTGCGCACCTTGGCGGGTTCCGCATTGTTCCCGCAATAGGGTAGCGGCGCGGTAGACAAGATTTTCTATGGAGGAGCCCGCTGCCGCGTCTGAACAGATCAGGGTGATGTCTTTGGAGGCGGGCGATACCTTCAGCGTGTCGGCCAAGCTGACGGTCTGGAATAGGGTCTCGATATCGTGGTAACCATCGGGGCGCCGCTCCAACACGTCGAGGTACAGATTCAGTTTCGCGTAAGAACGGTAGCAGAGGACACCGGTGGATCGCTCGGGATCAGGAACCGACATCGGTCGCGGCGACGGCGCTCAGGATTTCACCGAGTTGGCTCCGCAATTTGGACTTGGGGGAACCGACGATTTCGATCGGACCCGCGAAGTCGCGCAGCGCGTCGGACAGGGTGGAGGAAATATCCGTCATGCCGTCCGTTATGATCCGGACGGGTCCGGCGCTTACCTGATATTCGGCGAGCCAGGCCGTGGAGGCCGCGATATCGATCCAGTGGTCGTCGTCGTGGCGCAACTGCAACATCGAGGAAGGAAGCACGGGCCAGCCATCGGCTGCGGCGGCCATAATATCGAAGGCGAGGAGGTCGGCTTCGGCGCGGGTCATGTTGAAATGACGCAAGGCCCCGTCCGGAATTAGCGAGCGTTCGACGACGAAGAATTTGTAGCCCATGGCCACCAATCCTTTTAACTGATCGATGCCGGCCTCGCGCCCCTTTGGAATCGATGGATTAAGCCAGCGTGTACCATCATCGGTAAGAGCAGTCCACTCGGCATCGCCGCGCGCAATCTTGAGCGGATCCACGGTAATGCCGGGTTTCATGCCCATGCCTCGAATCGTGTCGGCGACATGTTTCATGTCTCTCGGGTAGTTGGGCGCGGATCCCTTGAGTGAGCCGGGCCGCCCCTCCCACATGGAGGGGACGAGCGCGTGGCGCACTCCGGTGCGCATCCAGTCGCGCGCCGCGCTGTAGAGATCTTCCGCGCCATCGTTCTTGTCGACGGTGACCCAGCTAGAGGGTATCGCGGTCCCTTGCGGCGGGCTGGGCTGTACGCTCTTGGACCAGGAGAAAAACTGGAGTACCCGCGCGATACCGGGTGTACCGAAGGAGACCCAGAGGGGATCGGCCTTGACGATAGCGCCGGGCTGCATCTGCAGCGAGGGTTCGAAGACGCATTCGACGCTACCTTGCCAACTGCCGCCCGAGGGGTCAAGGCGAATGCTCGAATCCATGCGGCCCGACTGGAGAATTCCCACGGCGATAGTGGTCTTGCGACCGGCCAGCTCGAAACTGACCAAGCTCGCGCGCTGCCCGCGGTGGGGCACGGGATACTTGGCGCGCTGGTCCATATTGATGGCGGTGACTTTCGGGGAAGTGGAGAAGTTTCCAATCCCGCCGGGCGCGACTACGGCTGGACGGATCCGCTCGATCCCGATGACCTCGCTACCGACGTTCTTGGCCTCGATACTCATGAGCAGGAAGGGCCGCTCGTCGTACCTCCGGATGGCGCAGGATACGGCCAGGCCCTTATACGGCTTGAAGGTTGAGGTAAATATTTTTCCGGTGCCGAGGGGCCCGGAGAATGTGTCGCGCGTGTCGATATCCGGTTCCAGGTCGGAGAGGAATACGCGGGTATCGTCGGCAAATACGATTTCCGCCTTCACATCCTTCACCACCACGCCCAGCCCCGGAAC
>JAPYPO010000475.1 GCA_029937645.1 Candidatus Hydrogenedentota bacterium | reverse complement strand
CCCTTATACAAATTGTACATGCAAACTCTCACAGCGCATGGGGTTGCGCCGCAAGAAAAGGGACAGACCCGTCTCCGCTCGTACCTCACTACGCTTGCATCAGTCCCTTTTTTGCTTAGTTTCTTGAGCGAAGTTCACAAGATATAATCTCCCATCAGCATGAATCAAACCACTAGTTCGTTAAAATGCTCTAGGTTTCCCGCTTTATTGGCCGGGTGTGGCTGTGGCCGATTCCCAGTTCGCCACATCGTTGCCGTAGTCGGTCGCTACCTTGCGCGTGAGGGATGTACCGGTCCCGTCGGGTGCGATGGGCCAGGGGGCTTCGTCATCGTAGTTCACGCGATCAACCCGGATGTATTGGCGTATGCCCAACTCGTCGAGATCGCCGGGTAGGGCGAGTTCGAGTTTCTCGCCGCCGTTACTCAGTGCGCCGGTGTACGGGCCGAGGACGGGTACGCCACCGGGCGGTGTGTGTTGCGCCGCGAAGGCTGCGAGATCTCTGACCACGAGCAGGCGGCCTCCGGCGGGGAGCGTCGTAAGCGGCGGGAAGATGTAGGCGACTCCGTCGTTCAACACCCACGGGCTATCGTTGATATCGTATAGGTTTACGGGGCCTGCGCTGATATTTTGTAGCTCGATGTATTCGGCGGTGGAATTCGGGTCTAGCGGGTGATACATGATCTCGCTGATCACGACCGGGCCTACTTTGGGAGCCGCGTTGGCCGTGCCGGGCGTGTTCGAGCTCATCGACACGAAGTTGAAGGCGCCGGTGGATTTGAGATGGCGTCCGAAGGCGACGTCGGTTTCGGATGCGCCGAAGTCCTCCTGGTTTCGGTAACCCGTTGCCTGGCCTCCCGAGCCGGATGACAAGTATACGGTCTCCCCGTTCTCGCTCAGTGCGAAGAGGGAGTTGGCTCCGGGGTCGGCGACGTTGCCGAAGTGTTGGTCTTCGTAAAACACGACGTAGCCGCCCGCGGCAATGGATGTGCCGGAGGCGATTTCGTACTTCGTTACATCGGAGTCTCTGTCGCTCAGGAACCAGCCGCCGATGTTGATGGTGCTGCCGGTGGTGTTGCGCAACTCGATCCAGTCCGGCGCTCCGTCGTGCGAATGCGCCAGGACTTCGTTGATCACGACGGAACCGGGGTCGGGAATTTGGCCGCTATCGTCGGTTCCCGGCGACCCCTTCACGACGGCGCTCGGGCGCCAGCCGTCTTTGGTGTTCCAAAGGCTCGTGGCGCCGGCGGGATCGCGGATCGTCAGGGAGAAACCGTCGCCATCGGTGATGTCATACCAGCCGTCTTTGTATTCGAAGTCGAGAATCGTAGCGCCGGTCGGATCTTCGAGGCGGATCCGTTCGCCCGCGTCGTTCAGGGAACCGCTCGCCTCCAGTGCGCCCGCGTAGGGACCGAGCACCTCGACGCCGCCCGGGGGCGAGTACTGCGCCGCGAAGGCGTCCAGATCTTTGACTAGGAGGAGATACTCACCCGGAGCGAGGATCGTATGGGGGAATGTGAAGCGGATGCCCTTGGTAAATTGGGTGTTGATGAGGTTGATGGAATCTGCCCCAACGTTCTTCAACTCGATGAATTCGGCGGCAGAATTGGGATCAGCTGGATGATACATGAGCTCGGTAATCCGCAGATTGCCCGCAAGCGCTGGAGCCACGAACGTAGCCTCGTTCAACGCGCTCCACTCGCCATCAAACACGGCCGCCCTGACGTGCGTGGTTTCTGTCAGCGAAAGCGACCCGGAATAGATGATCGCGTCGTCCGTGATGGGATCGGGGAGTGGATCCCCGTCGCATCCTAGAAGCCCCACTTCCAACTCTACGGAGATGAGGAAATCGGAGGAGGAGATCCCGTCGTTCAGGCCGTGTATGGCCAAGACATTCGCGCCCTCCACCAGTGCGCCAACGGAGGCTGCGATGTCGAAGTCCACAAAATTAACGGCCGCGGCGTCGTCATGCGGTGCGGTGGCCAGCGAGTTCCATGCCGGTGTCCCCGGCGCATTCGCGCTAGCGACCTCCGTTCCATTCACGTAGGCGACGAAGCCGTCGTCGTACCGTACGCGCAGCGTCAAGCAGGTGGCATCAGCCACCTCTTCCGCCGTGAGGCTGAACGGTACGCGAATACAAGCGGTGCCATTGGCGCCGAACATTTCGGCTTCTACATCAATGCCAAATAACGCCTCGTAGCCGGAACCTGTTTCGAAGCCAACGCCGCCGCTGCCACTGCCGCTGGGCGTAAGCGCCGCCTGGGCAAATTCCCACACGGTTCCACCCGAATTGGCCTGATACTCTTGGAGATTCGTCAAGCCGTCGCCGTCGAGGTCGCCACCCGCTTCACCTTCGGCGGAGAAGGGTCCCTGAGGCCATGCTAGATAATCTCCCCCACCTGCGCCACCGCAACAACTACCCCCGTCGGTACCCGCGTTATTGTCGGTCGCATGACCGAAGTAAGAGCGAGAACCAGTGGCGAAGAAATTTTCAAATGTCTGGGCGTAGGTGGTGAGAGTGGTGTACCAACGGCGTTGACTGGTCCACGAGCGACCATCCTCACCGGGTTCGGTCGCACCACTACTCAACCAAGTAGCGAGTCCATCGGCATTATCTCGACCTACCGATTTATCGTTTACTTCCCATTGGACTTCGAAATCCGGAAAGAGGAGCGGTCCGCCTTCACCGATAGTTGCAAACCGAACCGCAGTCGCAAGCGCAAACTCATAGGTATCGGGGATTCCATTGGTATTCTGGTCGAGGGTACCGTCTACCCACTGGTTGCCATTCTTACTCACATCGATAAGGTCAGCCTCGGGCCAATTTACTCCGTTTTCAGAAGTACCGCCGACCGACACGACATCGTACAAATTCCAAGCAGATTCCGTGTCGGTCCATTGGTCAGACATATCATTGTAGTCGTTCACCGCCTGTTGGGGTATAAACGGTGCTGCGCCGCCGCCGGCTGTCCATGTCGAATCGTCAAACCCTGGGTCGGTCCACGGCGTACCTCCCTGATCCAGGTCGCCCGCACTCGTTGGAACTAGCACCCTCTTGGGGGCATCCTCAGTCATGACCGTTACGGAGACTGGGCCAGGATCGGCGGGTATGCGTGGTTCCGAGCCGTCGAGCGTGTAGTAGATCGTCCCAGAGCCGTTGGGATTGTCTATCGTCAACGTGAAGGGCGTCGACGGAACCATTCCACCGTGTTGTTCGACGAACACAGGCGCGTCGGTCTCAGGATACCAGCCTCGGGCCTTGATTTGGTCAATGACGATGTCGGTCCGGAAGGGGAATAAGTTATTTCGAAACGTATTGACTGTGGGTAGCCAGGAACCGTTTCTGGTGGACAGCCCTGAACCTCGGGTGTCGCCCCAACGCGCCGACTCCGCGATAAT